>DAOWAK010000041.1 GCA_030634605.1 Sedimentisphaerales bacterium | reverse complement strand
GGAATATCTGCATCGGATTCGGCAGTTGTGCGATGAGCACGGAGCGTTGGCGATCTGGGACGAGGTGCAAAGCGGTATGGGTCGGACGGGCAAGTGGTTTGGTTATCAGAATATGGGTGTGGAGCCTGATATTATGACGATGGCCAAGGCGTTGGGTGGTGGGGTGGCGATCGGTGCGATTGCGGCGCGGTCGGAGGTGGCGGCTTCGCTGGTGCCGGGTACGCACGCCTCGACGTTTGGGGGCAATCCGCTGGCGTGTGCGGCGGCGGTGGCGACCATCGAAGCGATTGAACAGGAAAATCTGCTGGAAAACAGCCTGGAGATGGGGCAATACATTCGGGAGAAGCTGGGTCAGTTGCAGCAGAAGTATCCGGTGATCGAGGAAGTCCGGGGGATAGGGCTGATGCTGGGTATTCAGTTGGGCCAGGCAGGTGCGGAGATTGTTTCGCGGTGCTGGGAGAAAGGGCTGCGGATTAACTGCACTCAGGAGACGGTGCTGCGTTTTATGCCGGCGATGAATGTTACGCGTGATTTGATTGATCGGGCGATTGAGATAATGGATGAGACTTTTGGCGAGATATACGCCGGCGATAATGGTAATGGTTTTTGAGGGCACCGGCGGCAAAAAATTATAATTGGAGTAATACTTTAGCTATATGAAGCAAATGACAGGAAACCGCCTTCGACGGATGGTAATTTATGCTGGATTCCCGCTTTCGCGGGAATGACACATTTGGCTAAAGTGCTACTAAATGGATATGAGGTTTGGATACGAGAGGTTCTAAAATGAGTAGTGGGAATTTTCTGGAACTGTGTGATTTCAGCTCTGAAGAGTTGCGGGCGTTGCTGGATTTGTCGGTGCGGCTGAAGAAGTTGTATAAAGAAGGCGGACGGGACACCTGTCTGGCGGGTAAGACGATGGCGATGGTGTTTGAGAAACCGAGCAGCCGAACCCGGATTAGTTTTCAGGTGGGAATGGCTCAGTTGGGCGGTTCGTCGATTTATCTGCGTCCGGAGGATATTGGCGGGCTGGGTGTGCGGGAGCCGATCAGGGATTTGATGAGGGTGCTAAATGGTTATGTTGATGTGGTGGTGGCTCGAACGTTTGAGCATGATTCGGTGAGGGAATTGGCTGAATATGCTACTATTCCGGTGATTAACGCGTTGAGCGATTACAACCATCCGTGTCAGGCGATGGCGGACATGCTGACCATCCAGGAGCATGTTGGTGATTTGGCGGGACGCAAGCTGGTTTACGTTGGGGACGGTAACAATGTGGCGCGGTCGCTGGGGGTAGCGAGTGTGAAACTGGGCTTGCAGTTTGTGGTCGTGACACCGAAGGGTTATGAACTGGATGATGAGTTTTTGGCAAAGCTGGCCCGGCAGGATGGCTCGGGCAGTATCGAGTGTGTAAGTGATCCGGCGGCGGCGGTTGTGGGGGCGGATGTGATTTACACGGATACCTGGACGAGCATGGGCCAGGAAGAGGAAAAGGAAAAGCGGATTAAGGAGTTTGCAGGTTTTCAGGTGAACGATGAACTGCTGAGTAAAACGGGCAAGAAATCGATTGTGATGCATTGCCTGCCGGCGTATCGCGGGCTGGAGATTACCGACGAAGTAATTGAAGCACAGCAGAAAGCGATTTTCGATCAGGCTGAGAATCGTCTGCATTTTCAGCGGGCGTTGTTGAAACATTTGTGCGGCTGAGCCGGCGGTAACATTGTTTTCTGCTGAATCCGATGTCTAATTGAAAGGCGATAATGACGAAACGAAAAGTTAAAACCAGTAAAAGAACAGCGACCCAATTGCGTCCGATACGTTTTCGGCGGAAGTTTACCGATTTTGCAGCGGGTTCGGTGCTAGTGGAAATGGGTCAAACGCGGGTACTTTGTACGGCGAGTCTGATCGAAGGGGTGCCGCGCTGGCGGGAGGATAGCGGATTGGGCTGGGTGACGGCGGATTACAGTATGCTGCCCAGTTCGACGACGACGCGTAAGAGTCGGCCTCGACAGGGGCACACCGACAGCCGGGGCACGGAGATTCAGCGGTTGATCGGGCGGGTGATGCGGGCGGTGATAGATTTCGAAAAGCTCGGGGAAAATACTAATTATCTGGACTGAGACGTGCTGCAGGCGGACGGGGGAACCAGAACAGCAGCGATTAACGGCAGTTATGTGGCATTGGTTGACGCGGTGCGGGTGGGGATGAGGGATGGTTCGATAGCGGAAACCCCCCTGCTGTCGGCGGTGGGAGCGGTGAGCGTTGGGGTAGTGAAAAATAAAGCGGTGCTGGATTTGGATTATGAACTGGACAGTACGGCCCAGGTGGATTTGAATGTGGCGATGACGGACAAGGGCGAGTTTGTAGAGTTGCAGGGGACAGCGGAGCAGGGAACTTTTACGGCTGAGCAACTGGAGCAGATGCTGAAATTGGCCCGGCGAGGTATCAAGCAGATTATGGAAGCGCAGAAGATGTCTTTGAAATAGTCGTTAAAATCGTATTTTTATTGGGGGTATTATTATGGCGGTGACGAAATCATGAGAAATTGTTACGGCGGGAAATTCAGGATCAGGGTGATTAGCAAGAGGGTGCTTGCGGGGCTGGGGATAATTGCTTTGCTGATAACTGCGGGTTGTGGTGGGGCAGGCGGGGGCAGTTATGAACGTGGGGGGACAGATTATTCCGGAGCAAGCGGCGATTCGAGTGGGAAGCCCGCGCGATTTACGATTTCGTTGGCGACCTATACACAGATCGACAAACTGGAGATGGCCAAGTGGGCGCAGGGTCGGGCTCGACAGGTGCTGGGCAATGATGTGTGGCTGGAGTATGAACGTGATGGGATCTCGGTAAATTATGGACATTTTGACAAGAACACCCCGGGGAGCAAGGCTCAGCGGGAGTTTGAGCGGGTGAAACAGCGATACCGGCAGTTGGAGTTGGGACCTTATCAGTTTTGTTATTTGAAGCAGCTGCCCGAACCGGACCCGCCGGCGCCGGCTGAGTGGAACATCCTGGAAAGCGGCTGTTATTATTCGCTGGAAATCGGCGTGTATTATAATGTTCCGGATGAGCAGTACATGACTCGTAAAAAGGACGCGGTGCAGGCGGTTAAAAATTTGCGGGATGAGGGCGAAAAGGCTTATTTTTTTCATGATCGCGCCAAGTCTTTTATTTACGTGGGGTGTCTGCCGCAGTCTGTTATCCAGCGCTCGCAGCAGGGCCAGGAAATCAGGACGTTAGTTTCACCGATAGTTCAGTTACTGATGAAAAAATATCAGTATCACGAAAACGGGCAAAAAATTTATGATATTCGTTACGATAAAAATAATAATCGGTTGCGGTTGGCCCGGCAGCCGGTGCTGATTCAGGTAAATAAGCTGGCGGAAGCTGTTGGATATTAACGTCGGCGGATACTGAATATGACAAGAAAAGAACGCGAAATTGTGGTAGCGACAACCAATCCCGGCAAGCTGGCGGAAATCAACCAGCTGTTGGATGAATTCGCGGTGCGGATTTGCAGTTTAGCAGATTTTGGTTCGGTGGAAGAAGCAGTGGAGGATAAGGAAACCTTCACGGAGAACGCCCGCAAAAAAGCGCAACATTACAGTTCTTTGCTGGACCGGTGGGTTCTGGCGGATGATTCGGGACTGGAGGTGGAGGCGCTGGGAGGGCAGCCGGGAGTGTATTCGGCACGGTTCGCCCAGGCAGAAACGGCCGATCGTAAGGAGCAGGACCGGGCGAATAATGAAAAACTTATAAAACTGCTGGATGGAGTTTCGGTGGATAAACGTGGGGCGCGGTTTTGCTGTCATTTGTGCCTGGTGAATCCGGCGGAGATGTTGCTGGAGGTCGAGGGACATGTTGACGGCGTGATAACTGAAACGCCGGTGGGTGAATTGGGATTCGGATACGATCCTTATTTTTATGTGCCGACCAGGGGTAAAACGGCGGCGCAGATGGATTATCAGGAAAAAAACTCGGTATCACATCGCGGCAGAGCACTGCGGAAGCTGTTGGAGAAATTGCCGGAAATCCTGAATAATTGCAGATGATTATGGTGCATTTCTGTACTATCAGGCAAAAGCAGAAAAAGTAAAAACAACAGGCTACTCTCTCAGTTCGGCAATAATCTTGGCGACAGTTTCGGTAAGCGGTCTAATCTTGTTTTGGCAAACCCAGTAGATTTCTTCGGCATCTATATCGAAGTAATGGTGAGAGATAATGTCGCGCATTCCTTTTGCGCCTTTCCAGTCTATTTCGGGATACTGAGACAAGAGTTTGTGGTTGGTGGTTTTGTCAATGTTTTTGAGGCCCTCGCCAATGGCGATAATCAACATGGCAATGCTATCCAGCTTTTCCGAGCCTTCTGCTGAATCCGTAAAGTCTTCAACTTTAGTTACGGGTTCAAAACGTGAGATTATCGTTTTAGCGGCTTGATGGATCTGTCGCAAATTGTCCAGGATTAATTCCTTGTCATACATAAAACGCCTCCTGGTCTATTCGGTTTTTCAGAAAAGGATTCATCTTGTCCCTTAGTCTTACAATATCGACCGACAGATGCAATTGTTCTTCCAGGTTTTCTTTTATATGTACGATATTAAAAGGGTCGGGTGTTTCTGTCTTGACCACAATGTCAACATCGCTTTTTTCGGAGGCTTGATCCCGGGCAACCGAGCCGAAGACGCCTATGCGTAATATTCCGTATTGAGCACCACAGTTTTTTTTGAACTGTTTCAGTATTTCTAATATTTCATCTCGGGACATGGTTTTTGTCCTCCTGACGTTTAAGGTCAGACAGTTTTTTCGTGGTCGATGAGGTCCTGGTAGGTTTCGCGGCGGCGGATTACTTTGAATGAATCGCCATCGACGAGCACTTCGGCGGCGCGGGGCCGGGAGTTGTACTGACTGCTCATGGCGAATCCGTAAGCACCGGCGGTAAAGACCGCCAGCAGATCGTCACGTTGCAGCGGGGGCAGCAGACGGTCGCGGGCAAGGTAGTCACCGGTTTCGCAGACCGGGCCGACAACATCGAATTTTTGGGTGCCTTCAATATCGACGGGATCGGTTTTTTGTTGGATTGCAAATTTTTGATCGACGCTCACGGGCCAGATGAAATGGAAAGCTTCGTAGAGGGCCGGTCGGATCAGATCGTTCATGGCGCCGTCGATGATGGCGAAGGTCTTGTCGCCGCCTTTTTTGAGGTAAAGCACGCGGGTGATAAAGATGCCGGCGTTGCCGGAGATGCTGCGGCCGGGTTCGAGGATCAGACGCAGGTTTTTATCGCGTAGCAGGGGCACGATAGCAGCGGCATAATCGGCAGCTGTCGGGGCTTGGCCGGTGGTGTAATCGGCACCGAAACCGCCACCGATATCGATGGCTTCGATGTTAAAGTCCTGGCTGCGCAGGGAATCGATGAACGCCAGGGTTTTGTTGAGGGCTTCTATGTAAGGTTCGACGCTGTTGATGGGTGAGCCGATGTGAATGTGGATGCCGGTGAGCTTGACAAACTGGTCGCGACCGAATTTCTTAAAAACGTTTTCAGCCCGTTCCAGGTCAACGCCGAACTTGGTTTCCTTTTTGCCGGTGGTGGTGTGGCGGTGGGTTTTGGGATCAACGTCGGGATTGACGCGGAGAGCGGCGCGGACTTCTTTACGCATTTCGGTAGCGATATTGATGATGTTTTGGAGTTCGGCTTCGGATTCGATGTTGAAATAAGCGATGCCGGCATCGATGGCCTGGCGGATTTCCCGGTCGGTCTTGCCGACGCCGGCGTAGACGACGCGATCAGCGCGGCCGCCGGCCTGGAGCACGCGGAAAAGTTCGCCGCCGCTGACAATGTCGAAGCCACTGTCCATTTCGGCAAACAGCTTGAGGATGTTGATGTTGGAGCAGCCCTTGACGGAATAGCAGATCAGCGGGTCGAGTTCGGCAAAAGCATCGCGGAGTTTCTGATAGTGAGCCTTGAAAGTGGCGGTGCTGTAAACGTAAGTTGGGGTGGATACTTCCCGGGCGATCTGATCGAGAGGTACATCCTCGCAAAACAGGTTGTTGTCTTGATAATTAAAAAAATCAGCCATGTCATTATCTTTCTATGTACCCCACGTCTGGTAATGGTGGAACCAGCGGAGAAACATAATCGTAGAAGTTGGGATTAATGTTGTTGCCGGCTTCGTTGATGAATTCATCGGGCAGCGGTTTGGCACCGGCGGCAACTGAGGCCAGGGTGGTGATAAAGGTTTCGACGCGATAGCGGTCGCCTTTGCCGAAACGTTGCATGCAGACGCTGCCGGAGGTGTAGGGGCCGGCGGCATAATAGACCGCCATGCGTCCGCAGTAGCGGGCTTCGTAGGCATCGACGGGACTGAGCAGTCCGGGGAAGCTGCGTTGGAGGTAACCGAAGGTGTCGGCACGCATGCGGGTTTTAGGCAATTGCTCTTTGAGTTTGGCAATGAGAAAATCAGCCAGAGCGCCGGTTCCGGAAAGCTGAATGTTGCCGTGGGCGTCGGCGTCGAGGTCCTCCTGGATTTTTTTGGTCCAGATGACGTTATCGACGTCGCGGATGCCTTCGCTGGCAACAGCCAGGCACCTGCCGTAACGGTCGTAAACTTCCGAAACATCCCTGACAAACTGTTCCATGGTGATGGGCCGTTCGGGGACGTAGATCAGGTGAGGTCCGTCGTCTTCTCGTCGGTGAGCCAGCATGGAAGAGGCGGCCAGAAAACCGGCATCCCGGCCCATGATGATGTCCACCTTGATGCCGCCGAGTGAGCGGTTGTCGAAATCGTCACCAATCACGGCATGGGAAACGAAGGTGGCAGCGGTGCCAAAACCGGGGCAATGGTCGGTAACCAACAGGTCGTTGTCGATGGTTTTGGGAACATGGATAACCTTGAGTTCGTAGCCGGCCTGCTGGGCAAGCTTGTTGACAATGTGCGCGGTGTTAGCAGAATCGTTGCCGCCAATATAGAAAAAATAGCGAACATTATTCTTGCGGAACACTTCGAAAATGCGCAGGCAGTATTCATCGTCGGGTTTGTCACGGGTGGAACCCAAAGCAGCAGCCGGGGTGTGGGCGATGTGTTCGAGGTCATGGCGGGAGATTTTTTTCAGATCGGTAAATTTTTCCTTCAGAATACCGCTCGTGCCATGGATAGCGCCGTAGAGATCGTTGATGCAGTCCTGTTCGCAAACCTCTTCGATGACGCCCACTAATGATTGATTAATTACAGCGGTAGGGCCTCCGGATTGCCCTACGACAGCGTTACCTTTTAATTGTGTACTCATGATAAATTACCAGCTTTCGCTGGACCGGTTCGCCGCGATTTCGGTGTGGCTATCGACGCTCCCTTCGTTCGCTACAAAAGGTTTTGCGAAAAAGGAAAATACAAATTCCTATATACCCAATGGGTATCATAATGCCTGGCAGCCCACTAGCGTGGGGACTAGATCAGGGCTGCCAGATCCTCGATCGGGTCGAGGACAAGCTTAGACTTACAAATTGAGCAACATGGCATTTTGATTTGTGATCGGTATATTATTAAATTACCACGTCCGTTCGATGAAACCGGTGTCAACCTTTCCTTTTACAAACTGTCTGTGTGAAATAATTTCCTTACAAATGGAAACGGTAGTTTTAATAGGTTTGATTTCAAATTCGTGCAGAGCCCTTTTCATGCAGGCGATGGCTTCAGTGCGGTTTTTTTTGTGTACGATGAGCTTTCCAATAAGCGAGTCGTACCGCGGCGAAATTTCATAACCGCTGTAAACGTGGGAATCCAACCGCACGCCGGGGCCACCGGGAGCTATGAAGGTGTCGATGCGACCGGGACAGGGTGCGAATTTGTTTTCGGGATCTTCGGCATTAATACGACGCTCGATGGCGTGCCCTTTAATGCGGATGTCTTTCTGGC
>DAOWAK010000075.1 GCA_030634605.1 Sedimentisphaerales bacterium | reverse complement strand
TCCTGCTGCAGGTCCAGTTCCATTTGCTGACGCGTTTGCGCCCATTCCTGGCTGCGGTGTTCGAGTTCTTCACGAGCTTGATGGATGGACTGTTGGGCTGATTCACTTTCAGATTCCCATTGTTCCTTTTGCTGTTGAAATTCTTCGCGGGTTTGAGCCAGGGATTGTTCAAGCTCGTTGCGGGCGGATTCTTTTTCCTGCAGTTGCAGGCTCAGGCCGTTTTGTTTGGCCAGCAATTCTTCGCTTTGCTGTTGGGTATCGCGGCGGAGTTGATCCAGAGAATTTTCGAACTCCTTTTTCTCGGTGTTTTCACGGTTAATTTTACTTTGCAGTCCGTTTCGTTCTGTGGTCCATTCCTGGGTTCGCTGGGCCAACAGATTCTGAGCCTGCTCCAGGGCGGTTTCCGCATTATTACGTTGTTCGATTTCCTGTTGAATTTCCCGGGAGGTTTTCTTTCGATCAGCAGCCCATTCCTGCTGGAGCTCGCTGTTTTTTTGCCGGGTCTGCTTCAGGTCCTTTTGAGTATGCTCGTGTTCGGTTTTCTCTGTTCGGATTTGGCCGTCAAGTTCGGACCGTTCAGTTGCCCATTGCCGGGAACGTTCGGACAGTTCCTTGCGGGCCAGCTCCAGCGATTGCTCAGTCTGCTGACGTGAGGTTTTTTCTTCCAGCACCAGTGCATTTTTAGCGTCCAGATCATCCTGCCACTGTTTTTGCTGGTGCTGCCATTCGGTTTCAATTTGTTCCAGCTTGTCTTCAATAACTTTGCGATCGGTGATGGCCTGTTGCAGTTCGGTAGTAGCGCGAGCCCGTTGCTGGATCCACTGCTTAGTTTGCTGTTCCATTTTATCAAAGGCAGCCTGGAGTTCAGCTTCCACGCGGTTCAGTTCATCAACTTTGCTTTGCAATTGAGCCTTGGCCTGGGCGCGTTCGGCGGCCCAATCAGAACTGCGTTGCTTGATGTCTTCGTGGGCCCGATCCAGGGAAGCTTCCAGTTGTTTACGCCGGACAATTTCCTGCTGGAGTTCATTTTTGGCTTGGAGGTTCTGTTGCCGGCGAGCTTGTTCAATGTCAGCCAATTCCTGATGGGCTTTTTTGATATCCTGTTCAAGCCTTTTTCGCTCGGAGATTTTTTGCTCGAGCAGCCGATGAGTTTTAGTCAGTTCATCGGTACATTGGGAAAGTTCTTCCCGGTTCTGCTGGTTTTCATCTACCAGAGCTTCTTCGGCGCGTTTACGCTTAATAATTTCTTCTGTGATTTGTTTCCAGTCCATGTCAATTGCCCTTCATTGTGCCATCCAGATTTTTAGCTGCTCTTTCGGCTGCCATTATCGTTATTATCGTTATAATAATTACTAAACTTGCAAATCATTGCCCCGATAGTGCTGTTGGTGCACAAATCCACAGATCAGATAGGTGTTTTCGGTGTTTTTTTGGCGCTAGGGCGCCGATTCTGGCAGGGTAAAAGGTGACAGAGGATGGGGTGCTGCCCTGAGGTACCTGATAACCGCGATGAATACTACGGCAACTTTTTTTTTGAACAATTTAGCAGGCAGGATTTTATCGGACCAATGCCGAAGATACTAATGTAGCAGGGCGGTAATAATGGGGAAATCAGATTAATCAAGATTTTTTCGCGTCGCTTACGACTTGCTCGTAGCTGGCAAAAAGCTGGGCAAAGTTCTTCCATCTCCGCTCGATAAGGACCGTCGCCCACAATGACCAGCTTGGCATCGGTTTTGTTCCGGAAGATTTGCGTTAGCACCTCGGTTTTTTTCCGTCGATACCCGGCCCACGTAAAGCACGGTAACCTGGCTTGGCTCACTGCGGTATTTTGGATTAAAGCGATCGGTGTCAATGCCGCGCGTGAAGATGTCGATCGGAGTATCCAGTTTGGTTTGCAGTTGGTTCATGGTGGCCTGAGAAGGAGCCAGCACCAGCAGACATTGATTGTAATACCATTTCATGTATTCCCACATCAGGTTTTCGGTGCGGTGGGATGATTGCTGGGTGGGCAGTTTGAATTTCTTTACGATTTTATCCACGCGTACCCGGACATATTCCGGCAGCGTGGTGTGGTAGGAACCGATAAGCGGCAGTTTTTCCAGACGGGCTGCTGCCAACGCATGCAGGCCGATCGAACCCGGGGTCGCGGTATGGACGATATCGTACTTGCGCGAACGGAAATTGTTGAAGATACGCAATCGCGGCAACTTCATGTCGAAGATCATGTCAAAATAGATATCCAGCGGCACCGATGGTTTATAACGGCAGATTCGTACGCTATCCAACTGCTCCGCAGAATCTTTGCCATCGGTGGCGTGCGCATAAACGTCCAGCCGACGTCCTGTGCGCCGGCAATATTCCACCAGATAGCGAAAGGTGTTGGCTACGCCGTTAACTTCATCGAACGTGTCAGTAAATAGAGCGACTTTCATAGTGTGAAAACCTTTTTGCGTGCTGGATGTTCGCGTACTATAAAGCTTGTGTTATGTTTTCGCCAGATAAAAGTTTTTGTGGAGTGGGAGCTTGTCGAGCAAAAATCGATGAATTGAAGGCGTTATCGCGAAAAACCCGCGATCCTTGGCTGAAAAGTTAAATTTTGAAAATCACTTGTCAGCAGGCATATTTATGGTACAAACACTTGTCTGGTAATTGCTTGAAGTTGTACCAGAGTAAAAACCGGCTTAGTAAAAAACGGCAGATTTCAGGAAACCTTTTTATTCAAGGAGATTACAATGAGGAATAAGGTTGTCGTCGGATTGACATTAGTCGCTTTGCTGGCGGGATGGAGTTTGTTTGCCACCGCAGAACCGCAGGAGGATATTGACGCACAGGATTCTGCCAAGAACAAACCGCCGGTGAATAGTGCCTTTGCAAATGAGCAGGAGCAAATCAGCTACTGCATGGGGGTTCAGATTGGTCAACAGCTCAAGAAAATGGAGCTGGATCTGAATATGGAAAATTTTTCAAAAGGCGTCCAGGATATTCTTGCCGATAAGAAACTTCTGCTGACGGAGGCGGAAATTGCTGTGGTTTTAAAAAATTATTATGAACTGTTGCAGACCAAACGCCAGAAAGAATGGAATGATTTGGGCATCAAAAATGAAAAAGAAGGCAAAGTTTTTCTCGATGCGAACAAGAAAAAAGAGGGCGTAACTGTATTGCCCAGCGGTTTGCAGTACAAAGTACTCCGCGACGGCACCGGCAAAAAGCCGATAATGACTGAGCAGGTCAAAGTACATTATAAGGGAACGCTGCTCGATGGGACCGTATTTGACAGCTCTTATGAACGGCCGCAACCGGCGAGTTTTGCACTCAAGCCCGGCGGCCTGATTCAGGGCTGGCTCGAAGCTCTCCCTTTAATGAAGGAAGGGGCCAAGTGGCAGTTGTATGTTCCTGCCGATCTGGCTTACGGGGCCCGTGGCCGACCCAAACTCGGACCGAACGCAACTCTGATTTTTGAGGTGGAATTGATTGAAGTCTCCAAGCCGACACCTCCTAAGACCTCGATCTCGCCGTCCAAACCGCCCATAAAGATTAAACGGCAATAAGGCCACTTTACCGGACGGTTAGAAAGGAATTCTGATGCGTGAAGTTCTGGAATATATCGAGCAAAATCAGGATCGTTTTCTGGAAGAGTTGAAGGATTTTATCCGGATACCCTCGGTCAGTGCTCAGAGTGCTCATGACGGAGATGTGCAAAAATGCGCCACCTGGCTCAAAGATCACCTGAAAAACCTGGGACTCCAGGCCGAAATCATCGAAACCAAAGGGCACCCTATTGTCCGGGCCGGTGGTGGTAACCGCAACGGCCAAAAAGACCCTTCCGCCAAACGCTTGATAATTTACGGCCATTATGATGTCCAGCCGGATGACCCGATCGACCAGTGGAAAAGCCCACCCTTTGAGCCGGAAATTCGGGACGGCTTTCTTTACGCTCGCGGTGCCACCGACGATAAGGGCCAGTTGTTCTGCCATGTCAAAGCCGTCGAAGCTTTGCTCCAGACCCGCGGGAAACTGCCCTGCGAAGTGCTCTTTCTCATCGAAGGCGAAGAGGAATCCAACGGCGATTCGCTGGCCGAATATATTCGTCAGCAAAAGGCCGAACTGGCCCAAAACCTCACCGGCGTGGTGATTTCGGATTGCTCAATGTACGACGAAAACACCCCTGCCATCACCTACGGCTTACGCGGTATCGTGGCGATGGAAGTTCAGGTCAAAGGCCCCATCAATGATGTGCATTCGGGCACCTATGGCGGTGTTGTGGGCAATCCCGCCATTGCTCTGGCGAATATTATAGCGCAGTGCATCGGGACTGACGGGAGGATTTTAATTCCAGGTTTTTATGATGACGTGCGGCAGCTGGAGGATTTCGAAAGAGAAAATTACGCCCGGCTGAATTTTGATGACCAGGGCCTGAAAAAGGAACTGTCCCTGAACGAACTTTTTGGCGAACAGGATTTCACCACCCTCGAACGGGCCTGGGCTCGGCCAACCTTTGAAATCAACGGCATCTTCGGCGGCTACACCGGCCAGGGAAACAAAACCATCATCCCCGCTACCGCCTCCGCCAAAATAACCATGCGACTAGTGGCGGATCAAGACCCCAAAAAAATCGGCAAGCTGGTTAAAGATTATCTGGAATCCATTTGTCCGGATTATGTCGAATTGCAGGTAACCGAACCGTCCGGCGAAAAACCCGTCCTGGTCGACGTCAACGACCCGCTGGTCCGGGCCGGGATGGAAGCACTCCAGCAGGGTTTTGGTCGAGATGCTGCATACATCCGTTGCGGCGGATCAATTCCGGTGGTGGACACCTTTTGGCAGGAATTGCAAAAGTGCGTACTGCTGATGGGGTTCGGACTTGACACCGACGGTGCTCATTCTCCCAATGAACGGTTCCGCGTCGAAAGCTTTTTCAAGGGGATAAAGACATCTGCCTATTTATTGGATAACGTTTAAGGATTGTTGTCTGGAGATTGGATACCTCAGGGCATGCCGGCATCGGAATCGGACAGCGGGTCCATTTCAAATATGGAATCAGGATTGAACTCACCTGGCGGGGTTGGAAGGGTTTCGTTCGTGCCGGCGTGGTCCGTATGCGGTACACCGCTTCCGGTAGAGTTTTTTTCCGTTTTTGTGCGGGGCTGCGGCTGAATATTCTTCGGCATTCCATCGATCTGGACGGTAAACGTGAGATTGCCGATGGTTAGTCTGTCCCCAGCCGAAACGACACCTTCCATAATTTTTTCGCTGTTAAGATAAACTCCATTGGCGGAGCCAAGGTCTTGAATGACGGTCTTGTCGTTCTGGCAAACGATTCGGCAGTGTTTTCGGGATACAAAAGTGGTTGGGATTCGGATGTCGCAATCTGCCCTCCGCCCGACGATTGATATGCCGGTTTTTACGCGAATGTCTTTACGGTGGCCATCTTTTTTGAAGAATATGAGATTTACTGACATAGACCTACCTGCATTTTCCTCATAAAGAGCATGATATGCTCATGAATAGTAAAACTTTATTTGATAAAGATTTACAGGCAAATATTCGTATATGATTGACCGTTATCCACAGTACAACACCGAATTATACCCTAAAAAACAAAGTTTTGCAAGAATATTTGGCAGACATCAGGGCCGCCCATAGGTTTTTGGGCCTCTCTGACGGATATGGCAACTTCGCGATAAAACCGATCTTGACTCCGCAACCCACCCAGAGCGGCTTTGCTTAAAAAAAAAGCCCCCGTTAAAAAAAGGGCACAAAACGCTGTATGCCGCGGTTTGTCAGAAACAAGTCCTTGAAACGATCTCACCTGCTCGGATAAGCGGGCGACGACCACAGCGTTTCATAAAAAAACCTGCTCAGCAATCACAGCACAAAATACAGCATTTTGCGCCCTTTTAAAATTTCACTCCAACAAAATCCGCCAATGCCACAAATGGTTCTGGCATACTTAAGGGGACCTCCAAAAATTCACTTTGGCTGCGAGGTCCTGGCGGACGGCTGGATATATCCTAGCGGACGGCCGGAAATATCCTGGCGTACGGCTGGTAAGACGTTTTCCGCCTGAACTGCGTTGCGGAAAACCGGGACACGAAGAGCCGCACGCGAACATTTACCAATAAGCCCGATTCTCCGCTACTTGTCAGTCGAAAAAAGGCTTTCCAGCCGTCCGCCAGGACCGCTCCCGCTACAAAAGCAATTATCAGAAATACCAAGCTGTCCATAACAACCTAAGCATTTCTGGTTTTGCCAAGGCCTCCTGGTTGCCCCACTTTGCAACAAAGAAAAAGCGTTTAGCCGCGGTGGTTTAGCGACGGCTTGACTTTTTCCGGGGCCTTCTTGGTGCCGGCTTGGTATCTTTGCCCGGGCCAAGTTGCGCAACCGTGGTTTTTGCCAGAATATCAGAAGCCATCTTGGAAGCT
>DAOWAK010000049.1 GCA_030634605.1 Sedimentisphaerales bacterium | reverse complement strand
ATCTCCATGGACACGTCTGTTTTTCACGTGATAATCGCAACGTGATTTTTATCTCAATTATCTAACTTTTCAATGTTGCATGCCGGCGGCCCTTACTGAAATTCAGCAAGAACCGCCGGCCGGTCAACTTTCGTCTGACATATTTTTATACTTCGATAAATAACGTCATGAAGGTTAAGGCCTACATTAAACGTCATTAACATGTAAGAATTTTATCTCGACTCTCTTTCCAGCAGGTCGCGCATGAAAGACCTCATGCTGGTTTTAGTGCCGACGTACATTTTTTCGGTGCGTAACTCGTCCCGAAGCTTGATGGCATCCAGGTAGCCTGGTGTGGTATTGGCGGCAATGTTGACATCCCAAAGGGCTTTATCAAGTTCACCGGCAGCAAGGTGTTCGCGAGCCCAGTGGTAGTGAGTACCGGAAACTTTTTCCCGGCCATGCCACTGCAAGCCATCGTACATCCCGGCTATCATCGTATCGCAGTTATCCCTGACTTCACGGGCCAGAGCGTAATCAACTTCTTCTTTGACAATGTGAGGAGTGATCAGAAAAATTACTTCTTCTTTTTCGACGACGTCACTGGTGCTTCTGAAGAGGGCTCCCACGCCGGGCAGGTTACCAAGCACAGGAATCTGAGAGCGTCCGATGGTAGTCCTGTCGCGGAACAAACCGCCGATAACGATGGTCTGGCCGTCGCGAACCAGCACGTTGGTCTGGACCTCGGCTTTTGTCTCAGAAGGCAAGGTGAAGTCGCCGACTACTTCAACACCACCGCTACTGTCGGAAGGATTCAGTTCCATGCGAATATAGTCATCCTGCATAACAAAAGGACGGAAGATCAGTGTTGTACCAGTATCGAGAAATTTGACGGTCTGGGTAGCGGTGGTGGCGGAAACTTCGGTAGTAATATACCCATCGCTGTTGCCGACATGGACCTTACCCTGTTGGCGGTTGAGGGTCATGATCTTGGGATTGCCCAGAGTAACAACGTCAGTGATGCTTTCGAGAGCACGAATCAAAACGCCAATGTTGTTGTTGGTGATACCAATGGAAAGGCCGCCGGTTCCGACGGCTGCCGAAGCGGTAAATTCGGAAGTTACGCTACTGTCGGTTCCGGCAGAGCTGTCGATGTTGAGGTTGCCGGCACTGATGGCGCCACCCAGGTAGCTTAGATCGATACCGAGTTTGTTGGTATCGTCCAGACTCGCCACCAGAATAGTCGCTTCGACAAGCACCTGGGGCGGACGTTGGTCGATATCCTTGATTAACTGAGCAATTTGTTCAAGCTGTTCCGGGAAATCACGAACGATTATGTAGTTGCTTACCGCCCAGTTTTCCCCGCCTTCAAGTTCAGGTTCACCGGCTTCGGGCGAGGTGGTTACCATGCCGCTGCTGCTGACCAGAGGCTTGATAAGCTCTTCAACGTCCCTGGCGGGAATATAATTCAGTCTGTAAACCGCGGTTTCCATCTTTCGCGCAGCTGCTTGGAGGGCTTCGAATTCTTGCTGGGTGTAAACGAAGATGAAGGAGCCTTTTTCCTCGTAAGCGAATTCGTTAATGGTGAGCACCGCGTCCAAAGCTTCCTTAAAGGTAACATCGTAAAGATCGACGGAAATCGGACCGCGGACCTGGGGGGAGAGAATGATATTTTTTTCGCTGGCTTTGCCCAGCAGGCCGAGAAATTCGGTGATATCACCTTTGTGTTTGAGGAATGGTAAGGTGCCGTCAGCATCGGGTTCAGCTATTTCGGCAACTTCAGTTTCGACGACCGCAACTGCATCGTTAACGGGTTCGGCTGAGGTATTTTCCTGCATTAAGGCGACTTCCACTTCTTCAGCCTGAGTGTCAGGAGTTGCCGGCGATTCTTCAACCGGTTCGGCGATTATCTCAATCTGATCGACCGATGTCGTCGGTGATTCTTCAACCGGTTCGGCAGTTATTTCCATCTGATCAATCAATGTAACCGGGAATTCTTCTGTCGAATCGGCTTGCTCCCGGGCAACGGTATAACCGTTGCCAATTGCCAGGATCAGCAAAATCATCAGCCCAGACAGCCCAGACAGCCCAGACAGTCCAGATATCATTTTTTTACTCGTGTTCATTTTTGTTCTCCCACTCATAAACCTGACGGCCTACGGTTACCTGCCGCAGTGCTTAGCGGCTTCACATTTCTCCACACTACTGCTTCTAGAGACCGGCAAATTCTGTTACGCCGGCAACAATCGCTACACATCTTTGCCTGTTTACCTGGAATCCTGAAGTTCGGCAAAGGGCACAATGCAATTTCTTAAGAACGGCACTAATTGCCGCTCTTAACCGGATCAATCTTTTCCGCTATCTTTAGTATCGACAGTCAGATAGCCCATCTGAAACGACTCTGGCTGCCGATATTTGGGATCAGTGAAATAGCGGGAAATATCCTGTTTGTCGGTCATTTCTGAAATAATTTCATTCTGGTTATCGGTCGGTGTAAGCGTCTGGGAAGCAGGTTGGATTTTAAATGATTCCGAATTCATTTGTTTTGCCATTCCTCCATCCGCACCAAGAGGACCTTTGAAGGCAATCGCAATTGCCAGAACTATTACAATTGATACAACCGTGCATAGTGCGCCGCTCCTGAGAAGCATTTTATTTTCGACACCTCTGCTGTGGTGGTACCAATCAGGTAATAAATTAATATCTTTCATAATAGTCCCAATAATGAAAATCTACGATGTCCAAACTCTTCTGCCCAGACCAGGTGAATATTTCGTCGATGTCTAACCAACCTGAACCAGGTTATTGTTTTGGGTTGGTTGAAATTTCTTCAGGCACAAACCGAATACCGCAGCCCATTCACTGCCCTGGCTGCCAAAGGTCAACTCGTCAAGCCCCGGACCGGAACAATCCATTGATTCGAGGCAACGTTTTGTGCGAATATTTTTATTCAGAGATTTTTCCAGCAATTCCAGAGTTGCCGTTGCGTAGGCTTCTCCGCCGCAAAACCAGATATCAGCCGGGGCTTTGCCGCCAAAGCGCTGTTGATGATGTTGCTGGGACAATTTAATTTCATCGGCTAGTTCTTCGACTTTACCCCTGATGATATCGCTAAGCACCAGATCAACCTGTTTTCGGCCCCAATCCAAATGAGGATTGTTGTTTAGTTTCCTGTTGTTTTGCAATCGCATCTCAAGAGCGTCATCGGGATCAAGTTGTAATTTACGGGCAACCAGCTCGGTAAGATCGCAGCCGCCAAAATCAATTTGTCTGGTCCAGGTAATCTGCTCGCCGCTGGCGGTTATAATTACCGTTGACCTCGCACCCATATCGACCAGGATAAAGAATTCATTATTGGTTTCGGCCTGTCTGGATTCGTCCAGAAAGCAGCGGAATACCGAACAGGATTTTGGCTCGATGGCCTGGCACTGCAGATTCATATCTTCGAGAATAGCCAATTGTTCCTGTAAAGCTTCATCACTTCCGCCAAAGGCGAGATATTCATTATGAATTTCTGAACCATCCCGAACTTCTCCCGCCGGTAGATAATCAACCGCTCCTTCAAAATCCCACAAACCAAACTCCCGCCGGGCGTGAGCCTGAATATACTGCCGCTCGTTATGCTCAGGGGAATCATCAAATCGAATGCAGGCCGAATCCAGCACGTTTTTGCCGACACAAAGCATCGCCCGGTGTCCCTTAAACTTGCCGATTTTCAAAGCCTGTCCCACCGCCTGCACCGCAAAATGGTTTCGTTGATAACTCTGCTCGGCCCCCTGACGCAGTCGGCTGGGGAATCGGATTTTCCTGGCGGCTAAAAGACGTAACTGCCCCCGGCAGCGGATCATCTGGGCCATTTTGATGGAATCAAAACCCAGATCCAAACCGATTGGACTGATATATCGGTAGCCTGAAAAAAACATCCAAACCTCTAAAGCCCCTGATGAAATTAGATTAGTTTATATTGATCCTGCCCGTAAAAGGCTCGACGGTAATATTCATGGTCTTATCGCCGGCCTGAACCGTTACGGTGCCGGAGTTCATCGTTGTGGGACTGGCAGAAATGGTACCGGCATAAGGCGAACCCAACTGATCAAACCACACCGTATTAGTGCCGTCGAAATCAGCCGTCACCAGTGACAAATTTTTCCGGCGATCGTCATTGTTGTAATCCACCTGATACAACTGGTTGACAAAAACCGGATTGTTAATCACGTTCCCGGCGGCATCCTGAATCGAATAGCTGTTGTTGCCGGTATCAAAAACCACCTGATACTGATTTTTAGTGGAGATCGAAACGGTTTGCGCGTACATCAAAGCCGATGATATTTCTCTGGCAGCCGAAGTGACCTGCATGCCGGAAGTACTGGAAATCATGGGAATGGCGATCATCGCTGCTATGCCGATAATCACCACAACCACCAATACCTCAGCCAGCGTAAAGCCTGCTGCAGAAATTTTCTCAGTTCTTTTATTCATTAACCAGTCGCTGATTTTGGTAAGCACTAATATTGACTTACTTATTGCCGGTTTTTTTGGCCGGTTTTGCCTTAGTAGCTTTTTCGACAATCTGAACCTTCACGCTGCCGTCAACCAGCACCTTCTGCAATTGGTCAATGTTGCTGCTGATATCGTTCATCTTGGTAAGGATCTGCTGCAACTGCATGCCGGAATCCGGAATACCCGCCTGAGCTTGCCCCAGTGAACTCGGACTGTCGTGCCACAAACCCACTGCCAGAACGGTCAACAAAACCGCAATAGCCGTCAATATAAATCTCGTGTAACCGTCAACTACAACTTTCATTTTTTGCTCCTAATAATCAAAATAATCGTTGCCCTGACTATCCGTTCCTTGCGCGTCGGCACGCAGAACCATGTCATCCGGGCGAAAAATCCATCCATCACTGTCATCAGCTGCACCTGCGTCAACACCGCTGCCCAGAATCTGCACAGTACTTAAACTGTTAATGGGATTTTTAGGCATTTCGCGAAAATAGGGACCATATTTAAACACATCCGTCCTTACATTATTAACAGCTCCGTCTTCGTCGGTGTACTGGGTCAACTGCTGAACAAATGCATCTTCCGTAGGGGCCTGTGCAGTGTCGCCGTTAGGATAGCCGGGCGCCACGTCCCAGTGCTGAGCACGATAAACGCCAATCTGGGCTTTCATCACCCGTAAGTTTTCACGCAGCATATTTTCTTTGGTCTCGGTAGTGGCACTGGAAAACTTGGGCACGATAATAGCCGCCAGAATCCCCAGAATCACCACCACTATCAGAATCTCAATCAGCGTAAAGCCTCGGCTGGGTTTGGTTGTTCTGCCCGGTGAAGTTTTTTCGGTAATTGTTTTTTTCATGTTTCTCACCTTACTCGCCTCACGAGCTCGATATTGTAAATCACCATTTTGGCTATCGACCTACAGCAGGATTTTTTTCTCAAACCGACCGATTCGACTTGTCATGCCCGACTTGATCGGGCATCCAGTGTTTTATACCCAATGGGTATGATAGTACCTGGCAGAGCCGACCATAACCCCTTGCTATTTCAGCAATAACAAAAACCTTAGCATGGTGTTTTCATTCAGGACGAGTATAATATTCGTTTCGGTCAGTTTGATTTATTTACCTGGGTGCGAATCTAAAGATCGCTATGGCGCAATTTGCCATCAAGTGTTACCCGGTCATCGTCAGCCTGAATTTTGCCGGTTTCCAGATTAAACGCCCAGCCCGCCTGACCGGTCCCAGCCGCCTGGTCGCCGCGAATATATCTCAGGGAGTTTTTGCCATTGAAGGGGTTTCGCGGGAATTCATAAAGATAAGGGCCGTACATTCCGTCAGCTTCGTGGTTGATTCGGGTGGTGATGGTCAATCTCTTGACGAATTTGTCCGGATCAACCGCCTTTTCAATTTTTCCGCAGGGGTACTCACCGTCGTGCTGCTGCTGGTAAAGCTCCAGTTGACTTCTCAATATCTGCAACTGATTAACCAACAACGTTGTGTCATCACTGCCCGCCCCACCGGTGAGCTTCGGAATAACCGACAGCGAAATCACCGCCAGCAGAACAATCACGATCAGAATCTCCAGCAGGGTAAAGCCCCCGCCGACGATTTTTCCGCACTTGGTTGTGTTTGGCGATGCGTTTCTGATCTTCATCTCTATCACTCCAGGGGAAAAAAGGCCCGGCAACAGCTAGCAGCACTACCCATCACCGGGCCTCGGTTTCTCCTGCAATCCGTCTTCAGGGACGGTTTAATATTCAAGTCTTACAGGTCTTACAGGTCTTACAGATCACTATGAGCGACGCCATCGGGCGTATCCAGATCATCGTTAGCCCAGAAACTGCCGTCGGTCGCACCACCGGTGTCGTCAAACATCCAGTGAGAAAGTCCGTCACCCGGAGTGTCGCCCCAGGTAAACAACGGCAGAGCGTCGTTAGTGATAAAGGGATTATCCGGTACCATCTGCATATAAGGACCGAAGTCAGCTCCCGCAGCACCGGTTACGTCGGTTTTTTCGACCAGACAGAGTTCATAGGTGGCAGAAGTGGTGCTGTCCGGATAAATGTCGTTGTGCTGAACCTTGTACAGACCCAACTGACTGCGCAGCGTCTGCAGGTTACTGGTCAGCGTTGATTCCCGTGCTTCCGAGGACGCTTCCGTAAACTGCGGAATAACGATGGCCGCCAAAATACCCAGGATGATCACCACAATTAGAATTTCAATTAACGTAAATCCACTCGCTCTTTTCTGTTGGTACATTGCTAATTACCCTCCGGTGCCCTTACGGCACACATGTCTGTTGGTTTTGGGTTACTCAATTTTCTTACCCTTTTTGCTCAGAACGCAATTTCATAACCAAGTTTAATTTCCTGTCCGAATCACGCTGATCCGCGGTTTGGTTATGATAAAGTCACAGCCTCTTGGGGCTACCCCATCTGATCCGTGCTCTCACCACCTTTCTCTTTTGCCCGATAACATTAAGCTTTTGAAAATTTTGCCTGCGATTAACGATTATTTTTGTACCACTTGGAATATCGGATTGAATAGATATGCACTTTCGCCAAAAGAACTCCGCTAAAACTCACCTTACTTTAATATTAGATTTAATTGTTCTTTCTGCTGCCCACCTTTAAAATTTACGAACTAGAACCCCTCCGGTCAAAAAAAGCACCCCGTTTTTTTTACTCCCCAGCGACTATGTTTATTACCCAGTCGTTAAAATCCCCCTCTCTTGACAGGTAAATTTCCTGTTGTGCGCTCTGTGCCGATTACACGGATTACAACCCGCTTGCGAACAAATAATTATCCGGACCCTACAGGCACGATTAAGAAAATCAGACATTATCAAAGTTGGTCCGAATAATTCAGGTTACTGTTCATGGTGCGGTTTCGCACTTTTTCTTGAGTGGCTCGGTTGGGTTTCGGTTCGGCAGGGCCTTTTTGGCCAAGCGGACGACAATTTTAAGCAGGTTCGATGAACTTTACGAAAGCACATTTTATTAAAAACCGTCCTAAAGACCCT
>DAOWAK010000168.1 GCA_030634605.1 Sedimentisphaerales bacterium | reverse complement strand
GTCGAGGAAGCGCAGGCAAAAGGCCTGGGCCTGATCGGGCGGCAGCTGAGCCAGCGCCAGGCGAAGCTGTTGGGCCAATTCGGTCTGCTGCAGTTGCCGGTCCGGCTCGAAGCTGTCGGCGGGCAGCAGGTTCCAGATTTCCTGATCGGCGGAAACCGTTTTCTGCCGGGTACGCCGGCGTAGTCTGTCGAGAGCGCGAGAGACGGCGATTCGGCGGAGCAAAGCTGAGTAGTTTTTGACCGGCTCCTTGCGGGACAGTTCCAGCGCGTTGATAAAGGTTTCCTGGAAGCAGTCGGCGGCATCGGCGGTGTGGCCCAGGATTCGATAGACGCTCCGCCAAACCATGCTGCGGTTTTCATCCACAATCGTTTGCCAATCTGTCATTAAGGGCCCTTTTTGAATCCGGAGTTCAATTTTCCGCGCTTACTATTATAGTCGCTGTGAGGGTGATTTTTATTACAAAAACAGGGTGAAAAAATAATAACGAAGGTGAAATTTTCCGTCTGATTTTTTATATGGGAGAGGTAATCGGCTTGACAATCATGGCTGTGGGGCCAATAATCACAGAGACTTATGGTTTTTTCGCAAGTATTCACAGTTCAGATTGACCATTAGGTTAATGACGAATTAAGAAACCAGAATGACGAAACAATTTAGAATGACGAATAACGAAAGGATATGATTATGGCGGCCAAAGTTAAAAGTTTGAAGGGTACGCAGACGGAAAAGAATATTTTGACTGCGTTTGCCGGGGAATCTCAGGCACGGAACCGCTATACCTATTTTGCTTCGAAAGCAAAGAAGGAAGGTTACGTGCAGATTTCGGCGATATTCGCGGAGACGGCGGGGCAGGAGAAGGAGCACGCCAAGCGGTTGTTCAAGGCGCTTCAAGGTGGTGAGGTGGAGATTTCGGCGGCGTTTCCGGCGGGTGTGATCGGGACGACGCCGGCGAATCTGAAAGAAGCGGCGGCGGGTGAGAAATACGAACACACGAAGATGTATCCGGGCTTTGCCAAGGTGGCGGAGAAGGAAGGCTTCAGAGATATTGCGGCGATGTTTCGGGCGATAGCGGTGGCGGAGAAGCGGCATGATCTGCGCTATCGCAAGCTGGCGGCGAACATCAGTAAGAAGCAGGTTTTCAAACGAGCAAAGAAGGCCCGATGGGTGTGTCGCAACTGCGGTTATGTGCACGAAGGTACGACAGCACCGAAACTATGTGCGGCGTGTCTGCATCCGCAGGCTCACTTTGAGGTCGAAGCTAAGAATTTTTAACCTAGCTGCAACCAAGATGAAACCGCCGATGCACGCAGATGAACGCGGATTTTAATATAGCCACAAAAAGCACATAAGAAATTTAAGAATTTTAGACAGGATGACAGGATTGACAAGATATCAAATTACCAGCTTTCGCTGGACCGGATTCGCCGCGATCCACAGGAAGGACATGAAGTTTTTAATACTGGATTCCCGCTTCCGCGGGCATGACAAGTCAGGTTGCTGCGGCCCGGTCGGGTCGTGGATGAGCTTTTGAATGAAAGAAAAATCAAATAGAGAAGAGGCGGACAGGATGGGACAGCAATTTAGTTTGAGTGAAGCGTTTCGGATGGCGGAAGATATTGAAGCTAACGGGTTTGATTTTTATATCCAGAACGCCAAAGCCAGCCGAGACAAATCGGTGAAAGCGTTATTTACGGCGCTGGCGGAGAAGGAAAAGGTTCATCAGGCGATTTTCGCGGGATTTCGTAAGGAATACTGCGGGGAAAAAGATGTGCATTGGGTGGACCCGGACGATCAGGCGGCGGCGTATATCAGGACGGTGGCGGACAACCACGTGTTTAATTTGAATAAGGATATATCCAGCCTGGTGGCGTCGGTGCAGACACCGGAAAGTGCGATTCGGATGGCGATTGGTTTTGAAAAGGATACGATCGTGTTCTTTACGGCGATCCGGGACGCGGTGCGGGATGAGAACCGGGATAAGGTTGATCTGCTGATCAGAGAGGAATACGAGCACATTCGGATTCTTCAGGAAGAGCTGGATAAGCTGGAGAAGTAGCAGGTGCTTCTAAGTTAAAACCGCAGATGCACGCCGATGAACGCGGATTTTTGATAGCCACAAAAAACACATAAAACACAAAATTGTTTTCAATAACGAAATACGTAGATTATGAAATGGAGGTTTTGTTATGCAGAAGTATCGATGCACAGTATGCGGTTATATATATGATCCGGCGGTGGGCGATCCGGACGGCGGGATAGCGGCGGGGACGGCGTTTGAGGAGATTCCTGACGACTGGGTTTGCCCGGAATGCGGAGTTTCGAAAGAGGATTTTGAGCCTGATAGCTAGCTGAGCGGTGGGATAAGTCAGGAATTTGGATGATTGGGGGGGATAGGGGTGAATTTTGCCTGTCCCGGGATTGCGAGGGGCAGTTTTGGGCAGGGTTTTCGCTTGCAATGTGGGGGTGGCTCTGGTACAGAAACGTTGGTGTGATTCTGTTATAAATGTTCCGAAAATACCCGTGCGGAGAGTTCAAAATGAAGCGATCTGTGAGAATTTCGATATTATTGTTTTTGTTGGTTTTGGGTAATTTGTTGGCGCTGAGCGGGTGCACGATTAAAGCGGTGCAGTTGAACCAGCGGGCACAGTTGTATTACGATCACCAGCGGTATGATGAAGCAGAGCAGTTTCTGGTGGAGAGCCTGGAGATTGATTATGAGAATTCGGCGTCGCACTATCTGCTGGGTAAGATTTTTGCGCTGCGGGGCAAGACGGAAAAGGCAATATATGAGTATTCGCTGGCGGTGAGATTTTCGCCGACGATGGAACTGGCTCAGATGGCTTACATTATGGCGTTGTATAAGGACGGGCAGGTGGAGCGATCGGTGGAGGCGGCGGGGACTTATCTGCAATATAAGGGCGGGCTGGCGTCGGATATGGTGCGACAGGCGGAGAATTTTGCAGAGATGGAAATGCATCCTCACGCGGTGGTGGCGTATAAGCGGGCGCAGCAACTGGAACCGACCAATGTTGAGCCGACGATTCAACTGGCGAATTATTATGGTCGGCGGGGAGAGCGAGATATGGAGATTGCCAGTTTGACCGAGGCGTTGATGGCTGATCCTTATTATCCGGGTGTGGCGCGGCGGCTGGGTGAGCTGGGGCAAAAAGTAGATCTGCCGGATCCGGTATTGTACGAGAGCCGACCGGGAGTCAACCGGGAACTGTCGGAAATCGAATAAGGGGCGGCTGATTTGCAACCGAATATGAAGCCGCCGATGAACGCCGATAAACACGGATTCTAAATCGTAACAAAATACACGCGAGATACCTCTTTTAGAAAAATCAGCATGGGCTAAAGCCCATCCTACAGTTCCGAAGGAACGGCAGACATTTTTGCTGTTTTACCTGTAATGGACAGTGTGCCGCTACGACTACAAGGTTTGAAGCGATAAGACCGGTTTTTAGAGATGTTGGCAAAATCGACTTTAAGCCGGGTACCCGGGAATTTCGGCATATTTTTTTAAGGATATCGGCTATGGACTCATTTATTCGCCTAATTGAAGCATTTGAATTTTGGGGCTGGATAGCGGTAATGGCTACGGTAGCGATCATCGGCCAAACGGTAATCGTGCTTAAAAAAATGACCATCAAGCATAACGAGAGAATGGCCAAGATCGCCAATTGCCAGGATCCGGGCTGTGAAGACCAAGCTTACAAAGCAGATGAACTTTAGATTCCGTCGGCATAAAGAAAGAAGAGCATGGGGCCGCCTTGGGCGAATTAAGAAACACAGCTCATTCTGCAGTAACTAACGAGTGGGGTGCGGGTAATTTACTGAAAATTTGTAAAATTTTGGGATTGACAAGAGAGGGGCCGATAATATACAATGCTCTTTGTCTTTATGCTAAGAGGCGCAACTCGCGGAATCGAACGGAAGTAAGTTTTTCAATTTCAGATGTGTGTTTTATTCAATTTTGGGGCCAGTCGGTCGGTAGGTTTTTTTGTAAGTAGTTAAACAACAGGGACATATGTGCTCTCGCACCCTGTGAACGCGACAAAGGTGCCTCAAGGTTAAAATCATTGTGGAAGGAACGCAGGGCTTGCTGGAACGAGGTGGAGGCCAGGAGGAGTGTAGATGGTGCGTCCGAATACGGGGGCGATCTGTAAAGAGCGGGGGATTGTCTATCGCCAAATGTACAGGGCAAGATTTTTCCCTGATAATATACGAGATCACGGAAAGCCTGGTTTTTGGGTTCGCAAGGTGGTGAATTCGGTTTTATGGGGGATTTTAGCATTTTTGTGGAGGATCTCTGGTGG
>DAOWAK010000045.1 GCA_030634605.1 Sedimentisphaerales bacterium | reverse complement strand
ACAAGCCTGGCTTATTAGGGATGAAATACATCCCCGGGTCTTTTAACTTTGACTCGAGCTTTTAAAAAAATCCCGAGCGTCTTAACTTTGTCCCAGATTTTTTAATCGAATCCGGAACATTGCCCTGGGTATTCTGACTCAGCCCTGAACTTTGTTAATGCCGAACGGCGATATTGACCGACATTATGGTTCGCAAGCTTGATTCACTCAGATCGACAAGGGCACAACATCCTTTTCAATATTAACAGGCGGCTTCCAATCTACTTCTCAGGTTCGGCGAAACCTCGGATAACCGATGCATCCCACTGTTATTGGTTAACCGTTTCCGAAATTCCGGGGACAATTTCGTTAATTCTCACACAAAAGTTGTCATTAACCACCAGCACCTCGCCGCGAGCGATGAGTTGCTCGTTCACCAGGATATCGACGGGGTCACCAGCCAATTTATCCAACTCAACTACGGAACCCTCGGCCAACTTTAGAATCTCCTCGACACTCAATTCCGTCCGGCCCAGCTCGATTTTAACATCAAGCTCGACATCATTGAGCAAATCAATGCTGCTGGCTGCTGCGTCGGCGAGCATTCCGGAAAAATCCGGCAGATCAGGGTTCTGCCGGGCGGCCTGTTCGCCCGTATCAGCATTGTCAGACGCCAAATCATCCACAGCAACCGTGGCCTGTTGGCCTGTATCCGCCTCGACAACTGAGTCTTCCTGTGGATTTTCACTCTCCTGGGGCGGCGAGTTCTCCTGCGACACCTCGGAATCCTGATTTTGATTTTCCCGATCCGGCATTTTCTTGACACCTTATTATAGAACTTCTGACATTAACAACATGTTGAGCGGCTAATAAAAGGAGTTTTGGCAGCCGCAAAAAAAATCGCTAAGATCTTGTTCTGACGCTACTTCTTATATTATAAAAACCATAAAAATGAAAGAATAAAGTTCAAAAAACTTAAAAATTCTTTAATTTTTTCACATTATTTTTAATTGAGTTGCATCAGTTGCAAAAAATTCGAAATGTCATCGCCACGCATGTGGAAAATCAAAGAAATTTTCTATAATTCCGCTTTGTCAATACGAAAAAATTGTCATTATCAGTTTAATTTCACAGCAACCACTACTAATCCGCTGAGTATGTCTGCCAATTGGAAATCAACACCTCTTCGATCATCCCTTCCCCGATGATTTCTTCGACACATGCCTTGATTTCTCTCTTGATGACCTGCTTTTTTGAATCCCTGACCTGGTCAGGCTGAGCCATGGATACCAGTTCCCGGATACCGTCCTTGATTTCAGCCTTGCTGGCTTCAATCTTCTTGACAACCTTTTCTTGGTGTGCTTCGTCAACTTTGGCAGCGACATTCATAGTAACCACTATCTTGGATTTGCCGCGGGTGTAGTTATCCACACTGAAATTTTCCGCCAAAGTAATCTCACACATCGGCTTGATCGGCTCATCGGCGGTTCCTTCGATGGGACTGGTAGCTTCGGCGGGCTTGGGGTCGCCTTTTAAAATTGTAAACATCGAAATTGTGCCGCCTTCCAGCAGCAAAACTCCCAGAATAATTATTATGGTTTTCATCGGGAGCTTGCCCTTGGGCTTCTGCTCATCGGCATCTGCTTTTGTCGGGGTGTCGTCAGCCATTTAATATCTCCTTAAATTTCACGGTTTATTCTGCTGTTTTACCGTTTTCTGCTGTTTGGTAACTGATTCTTTCGATTTCGAACTGGACTACCCCTCCAGAACGTTTTCGTTTTCTTTCTCCGGACTGCCCAGAAACTCCTCGATCAGGTTTTCGGTTACAATAATGGAAACCCGATCATTAGTAGCCCTGCTGCCGGCATCGTAAGCCTGAGTTCTAAGGGGTTCATTATCACCACAAACCTCAACCGCGATCCTCTGTTCCCGAAGCCCTTTATTAATCAAGTACTCTTTAACCGCTGTTCCGCGAGCATAGGACAGGTCGTCCAGGGTGGTAAAGGGCTGGTATAGATTGGGCGATATCCGGGCGGTGTGTCCCTGGATTCGGATTTTGTTGTTTATTCCCATGATAGTCTTGGCAAAAAGATCAAGTTGTTGTTTGGCCGCATCGAGCAGGATAGCTTTGCCCGGCTCGAAACTGACCTGGCCGCCAATGGTGTATTCCAGCCCTTCGCGAACCGTCTTGACGCTGGGATTTTCACCCTCGATGCCCTCGTCGGAACTTTTGCCGATTTGCAACTGGAATTTTTTTATCAGCAGATGTGCCAATCGTTTTTCCAGCGTGTTGGTGGGTGGAATCTGGCCGGTAACGCTGCCAATGCCACCCTGATAACCAAAGGCCCGCTTCATGGATTCAGCCACTTTCTGGAATTTTTGGTCCTGTTTGAGCTCGCTCATGGAAACCAGGATCACAAAAAAGCACAGAAGCAGCGTCATCATGTCGCCATAAGTGACCATCCAGTCCGGCGCGCCTTCAAGTTTTGGTTTTTTCTTCTTGGCCATTTAGCTCTAGCTTTCCACTATGCTTTAGCTTTCTTTATTTATGCCTCAGCATTTTCGTCCTCATCACTGCCACGCAAGCCGGGCGGGAGGAAAGTTTTCAGTTTTTGTTCGACGATTCGAGGATTATCGCCAGACTGGATACTCATGACGCCCTTGATGATGATGGTTTTGTAGAGCAGTTCCTCATCGTTGCGGGAGCCGAGCTTGTCGGCAATCGGCAGTGCGAACATGTTGGCGAACATCGAACCGTAAAGTGTGGTAATTAACGCCACCGCCATCGCCGGGCCGATAGCGTCCGGGTCCGCCATATTCAGCAACATGATAACCAGTCCGACCAGGGTCCCGATCATGCCGTACGCCGGAGCGTATTTTCCCAGCGAGTCAAAAATCGCTTTTCCCGAATCGTGCCGGGTTGCGATAGCTTCAAGCTCGTTATTCAGAATCTGTTCGATCAGTTCCGGGTCGGTGCCGTCCACAGCCATCTGGATACCTTTGACAATGAAGGTGTCCGTCGCGTCTTTGATGGCGCTTTCCAGCGACAGGATTCCGTCACGCCGGGCGACTTCGGCGTAACCAACCAGATCGTTAATCAGGGTCTGGGCGGATGTTTCTTTATGGAAGAGGGCTTTGCTGAACACTTTGCCGGCTTTGAGAAAATTGGACAGTGAAAAACTAACCAATACCGACGCGATCGCACCTCCGATAACTATCATCGCCGAGGCGGGGTCGATAAAGTTCTTCAGATCGGTCTTCGAGAGCATGGCAAAACCAACCAGCCCAAAACCCAAAATCAATCCTATTAATGTTGCCAGGTCCATTTTCGCTGCTTTCTCCGAACTTGCAGTTCCTTTTTTGCGTTTTTATCGCCCTT
Source organism: Sedimentisphaerales bacterium (assembly GCA_030634605.1). GTDB lineage: Bacteria > Planctomycetota > Phycisphaerae > Sedimentisphaerales > SM23-30 > JAFGSR01. The sequence goes on along the minus strand of DAOWAK010000045.1, from coordinate 4,490 downwards.
TTGCAATACAGAACCACATGTCAATTGTCGGCCATTTAAGTCATCCAGTTTACCGGTTTCAGGCCTGAAAAACGCGAATTTGCCGCTGGTATTGCACAGCCAGACTCACTACTTCTTCCAGGGGTTCCTTAACCATTATCTTGTCACCGTTCATTAAAGTGATCATGGTATCGGGAGTAGATTCCACATACCGAATCTGCTCGGCATTCACTACGAATCTTTTACCGTTAAGTCGGGTAACCGCGATCATGATTCACCATTAACTTTGATGTCACCGCCAAAAGTCCCTAACGAACACAAAATTCCACGTTTACAGTTAATAGCACGGTCGCTTGAGCTTTTTGACGCTGGCGTCAACTTTCAAATAATGACCTCGCGACAGCAGAATAAACACCCCTGCCGCGAGGCCTGGGGTAAACAGTCAAGTGCCTCACAGGGCACGTTATTTCAAATGGTCTCGCGACAGCAGAATAAACACCCCTGTCGCGAGACCCTGGGTAACAAATTATCTAGTCAACATCATCAACTCGTTAAGCAGTTGGTCGCTGGTCTGAATAACTCGCGACGAGGCCGAAAAACCGGTGCTGCTGATGATCAAGTTGATAAATTCTCTACTGAGATCGACATTACTCAGTTCCAGTGCCGCAGAGTTGATACTGCCCGCACCGAGTTCCAGCGGTTTTTTGATAATTGCATCGCCGGAGTTGGGTCCGGCTACATAAAGATTATCCGCCTGAGCCACCAGCCCTTCGTAGTTCCTGAAGGTTGCCATGACGACCTGGCCCAGGTTTCTGGTCAGACCGTTGGTAAAAGATCCGACAATTACCCCATCACTGCCGATGGAAAAATCCTGCAAAGTGCCCGCCATAAAACCATCCTGGCTGAGCAGACTCATGGCGCTGCTGGCCATCGCGTAGCCATCCATTCTGCTTAAATCCAGGGTAATAGTCTGCGGAGTTGCGGCACCGGTGTTGGTGTGATCGATGGTAATATTGCGATCGGATGCTTCAAGAAAATTTCCCGAGTTATCAAACTTGATTGTTCCGGTTCCCACCACGCGGTCAAAATCCGTATCTTCGGCTGATTCGGCATAATATCGCCAGACAGCACCGTCATTGGGCGTGGATTCCAGCGTCATGGTAATATAGACATCCATATCGTTTCCCAAAGAATCGTAAGCTTTGAACGAGGTCCGAATGCTTTCGCCCAGCGCTGCGCGGTCATCGCTGTCAACTATGTTGCTGGTAAAGCGAAAGGGCAGCGTATTGGGCGGCAGGGTAGCACCACTTCCCTGAGAAGCGGTAATCGCACCGTCTGCCAGAACTATTTCGTTTTTCTCACCCAGATTGCCTACTGCTTTTAAACTGCCGTCCGCTTCAATAGTAACTCCCGGCGGATCGACACCGGTTGCTGTAAGGTCCGGCAAATCGGACGAGGTATTAATACCAAGCACATCTTCCAGCCAAGCGGCGAAATGTCCGTAGGTAGTACCGGTGGTTCCGATAATAAATTCTTCGGCAAGCAGGTTGGCTCCACCCTTGTTGGCCTCGGCCAGGGTAATGACATTGCCGTCGGCAAACATATCGGTTACCCCGTCATACAGGTCGGTAAGCAGTGTGGAGGCGTCGGCTGCGGGGCCGCCATTACCGTTGGTAAAAGTGTGACTGGCATCGCTGGTCAGTACCGGGCGCAAGGAGGCAACTTCTCCGCCGGCGTTCAGGTCGCCGCTGAATTGCGCGTAAGAAGTCGTCGATGCGGTAGTGATTTCACCAACCGGAATTCTCAGGTTGGTCAGTGTCCCTTCGACGATATTGAATTCACTATCAGTTCCATATCCCTGGAGGAAATAACCATCGGCGCTAAGCAGGTAGTTTTCCGCGTTGAACCGAAAGCTGCCGTCCCGGGTGTAGGCGTTGGAGCCGTTGGGTTTGGCCACGATAAAAACTCCCTGTCCCTGGATGGCCAGGTCGGTTTTATTACCGGTGGTTTCCGGAGCACCGCCGCTGAAATCCCGGGTAACCGAGCCTATCGTGGAACCGGTGCCCACCTGCAGGGGATTGCTGCCGCCGACGCTTCCGGACGGGGCTGAGCCGAAACTGAAGGTGCTGTAAAACTGCGACTGAAACAGCGAACGCGACGATTTAAAACTCCGGGTGTTGACATTGGCGATATTGTGACCAATGACATCCATGGCAAATTCATTAGTTTTCATTCCGGATAAACCGGCGAATAATGATGATGTCAAACCCATTTGTATTTACCTCCGTAAAATCAAGCCTGATTATTTTTATAATATAAAAAGCAGTTAAGCCAATCCTGGCGGCTTAATCACTATTTTGCCGGTGAGTCTGTTAAGCACTCCTGATATCGGTTACTTCCGCTAAAGGCAGTTCATCGCCACCATCGAGCAGCAGCGTAATGCCGTCTATTCCTTCGCCATCGATACGATAACTCTCGACGTATCCCTGGACATCGTTGTTGCCCTCGGCAAACATACCAAGCAAAACATAAGCGGTGTCCGCGCTGACCAGGGTGCTCTTGGACAAAGCCACATCGTCACCCGAAGACAATCTCAAGGTAACATCGTTTCCGTTGGTTTCGATCGACTCTACAATTCCTACCGCGCCGGCACCGGAGTTGTTCTTGCCGATGACAAATGTGCCGATTATGTCTTCGCTGTTGGTACCACCCAGGCGGGTCATTTCGTTGATGTCAATCAGTTCGCCCGTGTCGAGTTCCAGTAATGTTTTGTTGTTATTGATGTTGACCGCGATGACTTTGCCCACGGTGAAGTTCCCCGTGGTAGTGGTCCCGGCAACAATTTCGCCAATCATCTTGCCGGCTGAACTGAGCTGATCGCGATCCATGAAGACGTTTAGCTGGTTCATAAAGCTGCCAAATTGATCCGTAACCTTGCCGAAAGAACTGGTCATGGTTTCGTTGGACTGCAACTGCTGAATGCCGGCTATCTGATCGAGCAGATCCTTGTTCGTCATTGGCTCGAGAGGATCCTGGTTGGTCAGCTCGGCGAGCATGATCTTGAGGAAATCATCCGTATTCAGAACGTTTTTGCCGGTGCTGGTCGTGTTGTTCATAGCGCCGGCGGCTGATGTTGCGGTAACAGGACTCATAAAAAACCTTTCTCCGGGACGTCTCAGTTATAATTAAACAATTACGTCAACTGTATTAAATTTCAGCTCGTTCCAGTTATATGGTGCTTCTTCGGAATCACCAATTTTTCCAGCTTCACCTTCATTTTGACGAACCGACTGGGCAACATTCTGCTGTTCACCAGCTGAATTTTCGTCGTCGCTGTCATTATGTTGGAAAAAATCTGACCAGGATGAAAACGTTTCGCCATTTTGACGCGAACCGTCCTGTTGACCGTTTTGCTGTTCGGCATCGGATCGCTGCGAACCGGAATCACCGTTGCCGGCGTTGCCCTGAGGCTGATTGTTGGATTGGTTGTCATTCTGGTTATCGCGCAGGTCCAGACGAAGCTGAATATCAATTTGCCGGGTCTGCAGCCCCTGGGATGCCAAAGCCGCCTGCAACTCTTGCGAATTCTGCTGCAGCAGTTGCTGGGCTTTGGTGCTCGTGGCCTGCATTAACAGGTGAAGCCCGTTGGCGTTTTGCTTGATTTCAATCCGCAGAAAACCCAGCTCGGGCGGATTAAGCCTGATCTGAATGCGGGCCGAGCCGCGGTTAATTGCCGTCCGGGCGGCTTTGACTACCTGCTCAATATTCTCCCGGCGGTTAGCTTCCAGACCAGCATCAGTCGGGGCGGCTTTAAAAACATTCTGCAGATTCGTTGGTTCAACAGGCTTCTCCGCTGCAACCGCTTTGATTTGCTGAGCTGAAATTTGCTCCAGAGCATTTTTATTCTTTTTGCCGTTCGACGGATTTTGCCAGCTGAATGACATGTTGCTGTCGGCTAACTCGCCAGAAGCTACCGATACGCTGTTGTCTTGAGGAGTCGGAATGTTTTGAGTTGCGGAATTATCCTTTTCGGTAAGATCGGGCCGGGCCGACAGGTTAAACTGCACATTTTCCGACTGAGGTTTACCACGCGACTGTTTTTCTGTTTCGACAGCAACAGTTTCAGCCAGCTTAGCATCGTTCGGAACAACGGTAGAATTTTCCTTGTCGGCTTCTTTTTGCTCCTGGCGGATAAGTTGATCAAGCGGATTTGATTCGTCGGCCGCCGCATTAGCTGATTGCTGAACCTGTTCCGGATTAAGCTGATTATTGACAGCCTGATTCTGGACTGCAACCTGTTGGGCAGCTTGACTTTGATTGGCCGTCTCTATCTTGTCGAGGTTCAGAGCACTACCCTGGACGACAAGTTGGGTAAGCAGATTCTGCGGCTGCGACTTGGCAGACTCATCAACCTGAACAGAATCAGAATTTTGAGACTTTGACTCAGCGGGCGTCTCTGCACCTGATTCCGCAGCCGGTTCAGTGTTTTCTGATTTACCGGTTGAAGAATT
>DAOWAK010000118.1 GCA_030634605.1 Sedimentisphaerales bacterium | reverse complement strand
CGATTTATTTTTACGAATCTATCCACCGTTACGATTCGGAACTGAACGGAAACTTTTTCTTCTATTACCGCTACTGGGGCAGTAAACCACAGGTGGAGCGAAGGTTGATTTTGAAGGGGATACCAAAGTAATCTAACTGATGAAGCTGTGGTGGATCAGCTTTTGTGCAGGAAGCCCACGGTGGACTGCATGATGCGTTCGCGAAAATCGACCTGTTCGTGGGCGGAATTTTGCTGTTGTAAATCGGTCAGGTTGGCCCGGCAGAAGTGACAGCCCAGCCGATTGAGATGAAAGTCCACGTAATCTTGCCAGGGTTTGTCCAGGGTTTCGAGCAGGTACCCGCCAATGGTGCTGCGTTTGGGGCAGCTAAGTCGCAGCGACTCCCAAAGTTCACTGAGTAGATTCTCGGAAATCGGGGCTTCATCGGGGGTGGCTGGTGATTTCCACACGCACTGGCGCACCTGTTTAAGGCAGCGATGTTTGATTACGGCGATATTCTTTTCGGAAACATCGGTGATGGCGGCGGCGTCTTTGTTGGCGATCTGGCAATAGAAAAGCAATTCGATAATCTGCAGGTCGCGGAAGTTTAGTGATTCTTTGAAGCCGTTGACCAGTTCGCGTAAGGCCTGGGCCAAGGTGAGGCTTTGTTGGCCGTGTTGTTCGTCGCGTCTGGCGTACCAGCTAGCGGACTGTTCGGTGGAAGGCAGGTATTTAAACGCGTCGGAAACATTGCCGTTACTGTCGGGGGAGTTGAAATGATCCTGAATCAGGCAAAGTTCCCGCGAGCGTCGGCTGCGGTAGCAGTCAATGATTTTCCGGCGGAGGATGGTAAACAGGTAGGTTTCCAGGCTGGCCTGGCCTCGAAAATTTTCCAGTCCCTTGAGGAAGCCGATGAAGGTTTCCTGGATGATATCTTCGGCATCGACGCGGCGGTTCAGCTTGGTCTGCGCAAAAGCCAAGAGTCTCCCCTCGTAGCGCTGGAGCAGTTGGGCCCAGGCCGATTCGCTGCCTTGACGCACCTGTTCAAGCAAATAACTTTCCGCCTGCGAAAGTTCACTCATAAAAGATATTGCTCTTCACCCGGGACAACAAAAAAACTGGATTCCCGCTTCCGCGGGAATGACACAAAAGTTACAGACTGCCTGAAACAGGCGACTAAAGACAGGATACCTGATTATCAGCTAAATTTCAAGAGAAAAATGATAATGGCGGCGCCGATTACGACCGCGGCGATGCGCAGGGACCAGACATAATAGCCTTTGGTGGCGGCATTCAAGAAGAGATAGACCAGGCAAATGAGCACGAGCAGCCCAGCTGCGGAAAAAAGTTTTTTTGCCAGATAACTGCTCCGCTTAATGCGTTTTTGATATACGGTTTTGTTGAGTTTCTGCAATTTCTCCGGGGAAATTTCCAGCAGCACGGCTTCGCGCCAGATACGTCCGGCAGAGCCATCGAGGCTTTGGACGAAACGGTCCTGCACAAAAAGGTTAAGCGGTTCATTTTGCTGGAGGATGCCTTGGTCGCGCATTTTCTGGGTGATGTATTGCTGAACCGCTCTGTCAGCCTGTTGGGTAGCCTGGGTACTGGATGTGCAGGCTTCCTGTGAGCGAACAATTGCCCAGTTCCGCTGGGGGAATTGATTGACAAAATCGGAGTAATTTTCTACCCAGGGTTTTTCCGTAAAATCAATCGAGCGGGAGATTTGGCCGGCTCTGCCGCTGATTTCTATGGAAATCATGCCACTTTGCCATCTGGACGAAAGGACATTAGATGTGTTCCGGATCGAACAGGACACTCTAATGGTAATTGCGGCGGGAACGGTTTGTTCTATCCGTTTGGCAGGGGGAGTGGTTTCGACGAGCACTTTGAGATTTTCGTTGGCCTGGCGGATTCCGTCGGCGAGGGCGTGGAGGGTATCTGTGGGCAATAATTCATCGGCGGCTATACTATAAATTTGAATAACTGTCGGGCGAGCGGGTTTGTCGGAAGCAGAATCAGGTTGGGCATTTTTCGAAATAACGGGCAGAACCGATGAAAAGAATTCCGGAAGTTGGCGTCCCAGGGCCCGGGCGGCGGATTCTTTGGACGGGTAAATATCAGCAATAAAGCGGTCTTCGAGGCCTTCGGACCAGATTGCCGGTGTGGCGTCAACAGGTTGTTCAGCGAGTCGAACGGTAACAGGTGTATGGGAAACCGCTCTAGGTGTATGGGAAACCGCCTTATATGAAAATAACATCAAAAAACTAAGCAGAAGCAAAATCAGCAAACCGCCGACAATTGCCCGTCCCACTTTGCCACCTTTGACAAATAATAAGATAGGTCCGCCGATCAAGACTATCAGCGCCGGTAAGCCGATCAAGACTATCAGCGCCGGTAAGCCGATCACGAATATTACAATCCATTCAAAACCAAAGCCCATCATTTTTATACTCCTTCATCCTTTATAACAGAGGACGAAAATTCAATTTTCCTTTTCGGCGGCCAGGCCAGGATCAGCAGCGCGATTGCCAGAGAAATGATACCGAGAATGACTTCCTCATTGATGTGGCCAAAAAGTTCATTAATAATGGTATTGGCCGAATTATACTGGTATGGGGTGCCGTCGAACATAAAGGCTAAAGCGATAATTATTCCCAGCAGTCCTACAACAGCCCGAATAATGTGTGTCGCTCCGGCGTGTCGGCGAGCCATAAAAATGAACAGTGCCGAGATAAGAGCCAGCAGCATCGCAACGGTAATACCAATATTTTCCAAAATACCCGGCCAGCCGGTAGTGCTGAAAAGATCCTGCATTTCATTTGCGATAGAAGGATAGGGGAAACCAACGGCCATCATGGCGGGAAAGTGAATCGCCACCGCCAGGCCGATTAAAAAGGCCGCCAGCAGTAAGATATAACCAATTACTCCGGACAAACAAGCCATCGGGTAAAAGGGTTCAATAATTCGAGACTGCCGGATGACTGACGAACCAGTTGCCTGGTCTGGGGTATGAGTGAATTCATCCTTGTTGACAGAATAATTATCGTGCTGGGCAGCGGCGGATTGTGGAATTTCCGGCGTGGTGCCCGGTATGGGTGGAGGACTTGGTGCCTGGCGTGGCGGCGGTGGTGGATTGAGTTCGTCGGGGCTTTCCCAGATTTTAAGGACTCGGCCTTGCTTGTCCGTAAAACTGCCGGTCAGAATCATAATAATGTCAATAAGTTGGCCAATGCCCAACAACCCCCCGGTAAAAAACCACAAGATTCCAGTGCCGATTTTGCCGACGTAAAAACGGTGCAATCCGCAAAAGCCAAAAATCATAAAACCGGACGCAATCAAGGCCCACAGTCGCTTGAAGGGAGAATAACTTTTGGCATTAAGAATTGGAGGCGTCTTGGAATCGTGTTCGACTCGGCGGCAAACGGCAGGCCGGTAAGGCACGAAAACGATGTGAAACAGGCATGCTAACAATCCCAGGCCGCCGGTTACCAGGAAAAAGACGGCAGGTGGGTCTGGCATTTCGGGCAATGAACCAACAAAGCCCGCTGTACAAAAACTCATGCAAATCGGACGAACCAGGTATCGGTTCCAACCATTGAACATCTTACGGAACATCCTGAGAAACGAAAAAAGGCCCAGCAAAACAAATCCCGTGCCAAGTCCCAGGCAAAAACCATCCGGACCATAGCTTGAAGAGCAACCCTCAACTATCAGCGCTACTCCCAGTCCTGACAAAATCATAAATGCCGCGGCCCAGATAAACCGAACGAATGTGGGAACCTGGCGAACCGGAGTCAGGACTGAACCGTGTCGGGTGCGGATTGGGGGAGGCGTGGGGGAAGCTTTGCGTTTTTGGGTATGGTGATTGGGGGCCAGCTGTTTGTTTTCATTGAGGCGGCCCTGGTGCCATCTTTTTCGCCAGGTGGGATCGAACGGCGAACTGATCTGCATCACCAGTGATACCCCAGCCAATACTCCCGCTGAGATAACTGAAATGCCGCCGAAAATTTCTGAAACAATATAAGCGGCAAAACCAGCCCAGACCGCGGTCCACAACGATACTCTTTCGGAGCGATTGACGGCGGTAATTTTCCACCAGTCAAACAGGCACAAAACAATAGCAATGGCTATCAGGGTTCGGTTAAACGAATGGAATGAAAGAGCCAAAGCTCTTCCACCGGCTTCAGTAATAATTGCAAAAATTGGCAAACTAGCAATGGTGGCCCCGGCTGCGGCGATCAGCCCGGTAGCCGCCTTTCGTATCCAGGACGACTCGGTCTCCATGTTGGTCAGCCATTTCCAACGTGCCATCTGCAAACCCGCGCCCGCACCCATAATCATCAGAAATTGCAGCCCCATGCATCCCAGTACCCAGGAAACACTACCCCCGGACATCATACCAGATCCCAGGGCGACAACAAAAGCAGCAATAATCGCTAAAATTATCTTTTGGTTTTTGTCGATGGGATCATTTTGCGGATCGCCGGTTGGTTTATTGGCGGAACGTCCGGGCTGAGCGGCAACGCCGACCGGGGATGGAGTAACGGCCTGAGCGGTCTGGCCGGGGGGTTTTGGTAAGGGGATGGGGAGTTTTTCGGCAATCTTTTCGGCGACGATGGACAAGCTCTCGGGCGCAAAATGCGATACGCTGTTACGAACGTGTTCGGCGCCAAAAATTTCCTCCACCATTTCCTGAATGCTGCTGAAACGTTCAGCGGGATCCTTGGCCAACGCGCGGCGAACTGTTCTAGCAAAGGGTTCCTCGACATTTTCCAGCTTGGGTTCGTCGGTCATGTGCTTCATCAATATCTCAGCCGGAGATGAACCGTAAAAAGGTACCTGCCCGGTGAGCATTTCGTAAAGCAGTACGCCCATGGCGTAAATATCGATACTGCTGTCGTAACAACCGGCTCCAATTTCCGGAGCCATGTAGTGGACCGTCCCGACGGTGATAGTTTGTTGGCTGTGGCGGGCGGTGTTAATGGCTTTGCTCAGGCCGTAATCGCCGATTTTGACGTAGCCATTCTCGTAAAAAATATTGGCCGGCTTCAAATCGCGATGCACAATCCCGCATTCATGCAGATAACAAAGTCCCTTGGCAATTTCCCGCAGAAAAAAAGCTGCTTTTTGCGGGCCCAATCCCTCCGGCGCATCGTTGACGATTTCCCGCAGCGACGGGCCGGAAACGTATTCCATGATGACGAAGGGAATGCCCTCTTCGTTGTATTTAACATCAAAAATGGTCACCAGATGGGGACTTTTGAGATTCATGCACTGAGTGATGCCGCGCAGCTCAATCTGTTCATAATTCTGGATAACCTTCAAGGCCACCTGGCGACCGCCGTCGCTTACCGCGTAATAGACCTCCCCGAACCCGCCCCGTCCGGCAGCCCGTTCTATTGTGTATCCCTCGAGGGGACGGTCG
>DAOWAK010000330.1 GCA_030634605.1 Sedimentisphaerales bacterium | reverse complement strand
GCTTCGGTTCCGGATTGAAGGAACAATACACTTTGGAACTATTCTATCGGTTCCAACTGGCGGAGCAGTTTGCCATCACACCGGATCTGCAACTGCTGATAGACCCACCGAACAATCCGGATCAGCATCTCGAAGCAATGGAAAACCTTTTTTCACATTTACAGCGTGATCGTTTCCGCAAGTTTCTGCGTCAGGCGGAAACGACCGAGGCGATAGTGGACCTGCTCGAAGAAGCCGACGCGGGCAATCCGGAAAGCGGGCTATAGTGCCATCTGTCGGGGCGGTACAACGCGGACAATCCCCAACCCGCACATAAACCGCCGTGCTCAGGCACAGCAGAAAACAACAGGCTTTATAACCGATAATTGAACTTTATGAATATGTCGTCACCCCCGACAAACAATAATATTGTCGAACAAACGGTTGAAATACGCAATCCTGACGGGCTGCATATGAGGCCGGCTATGCAGTTTGTGGACCTGGCCAACAGTTTTGAATCAAAAATCACCCTGGAAAAAGATGGCGAAACTGTTGACGGCAAAAGTATTTATCAGATTACCATGCTGGCAGCTACCCAGGGTACCAAAATCAAAGTGGTCGCCAACGGACCAGACGCGGAAAACGCCGTTGAGCTATTAGTGAAAATTCTGGAAAGGAAAACCTCTGAAGATGTCAGTCAGGCACCTGAAAACAATTGAGGTTTTGGCGTTATTCGCCTGTAAAAATCGATGCGCCCAAAAGCAACCTTAGGTTAAGATGGAAATTGTCAAAGGAATTGGTGTTTCGCCCGGAGTGGTTATTTGTTCGGCAGTGGTGCTGGACGCGGAGGAATTTCGCGTTCCTCGTCGCACGATCCCACCGGCGCAAGTTCCTCAGGAAATTCAACGGCTCCGCCAGGCCTTTCTTGACGCCACTAAGGAAGTAACCAACCTGCAAATTTCCCGTGGCGACCTCTGGGACAGCAACATCAAGGACATTTTTGCTGTTCACCTGCATTTTCTCCAGGACAAGACTTTGCGTAAGCAGATTTCCGATCTGCTCAAGCAGGAAAATTACACCGCTGAATACGCGGTCAGTGTAATCCTTCGGGATATCGCCCATCATTTCGCTCAAACTCAGGATACCTATATCTCCGAGCGGGTTACAGACATATACGACATCGAGAAACGTTTGCTGCGTCATCTTATCGGGTCCCGCCGGGAAGACATCGATAATCTTACTGAACCGGTTGTGGTGGTGGCTCACGATCTGACCCCCACTCAAACCGCCAGTTTCAACAAAAAATTCGTTAACGGCATCGCCACCGACTCCGGCGGCCGAACCTCACACACCGCCATTGTCGCCCGCAGCATGGGAATCCCGGCGGTGGTGGCGCTCTCAGACGCCACTGCCAAAGTAGCTGCCGGGGATACCGTTATTGTTGACGGCCACCGCGGCACGTTGGTTATTGATCCGGATGAAGCAACCCTCCGGGAGTACCGGAGTTATGCCGCGGCAGCTGTCGAACACGAGCACATGCTCGACGAACTTGTTCATCTGCCCGCGGTTACAACAGATGGCGTCAATATTAACCTCATGGGAAATATTGAGTTCCCTTACGAAGCTGAAATTACGCTCAAAAAAGGCGGCGAAGGAATCGGGCTGTACCGAACTGAATTTCTATATCTCGAAGCCGACCATGAACCCACCGAAGAAGAACACTACCAGGCTTATGCCGATACGACAAAATCATTTGGCAAGGGTTCCATCATCATTCGAACGCTGGATTTGGGGGCGGATAAATTCACTCAGCACAAGCGGGTCAATCCAGAAAGAAATCCATTCCTC
>DAOWAK010000266.1 GCA_030634605.1 Sedimentisphaerales bacterium | reverse complement strand
GTTGGAATCGCTGGCGTTGAATCCGGTGCGGTTTCTGGTGGTGCCGCGTTTGCTGGCGACGGTGATCATGACGGTTTTGCTGACGGTGATCGCGGATGTGGTGATGATTTTGGGAGGGTGGTTGACGTCGCTGCAGTTGGGGATTGACACGGATGTGTTTTACCAGATGACCCTGGACGCGGTGAACATTACGGGTTTTATTACCGGGCTGGTCAAGGCGGCGGTGTTTGGATTGCTGGTTGGATTGATGGGTTGTTACCTGGGCTTGTCGGTGCAGCCTTGGCAGGGCAGCGAAGGCGTTGGTAGGGCGACGACCAATACGGTGGTGTACAGTATTGTGGCGATAATCGGCGCGGATGCTGTTTTTACGGTGATATTTTATGCCTACGGGCTTTTTAATTAACGGTAGGCGTTTACGGTTTAGATTGACCAATATGTTAATGACGAATGACGAAACCAGAATGACGAAACAATAACGAATAACGAATGATGTCCCGCAGAGCGAGTTATGTATAAAAATTGCCAGGGAGCGGCAACGGAGAATCCGGAATAAAACAAGGGCGAAAGTTGATTATTTTATGCCGCAGGAAACTCAAAACAAACCTCCGATTATATCGATCAGCAACCTGACGAAGAGTTTTGGCAGTCAGCGGGTGTTGGACGGGATTGATCTGGATGTGGCGGAGGGGGAGATTATGGTGGTGATGGGGGGCAGCGGCTGTGGTAAAAGCACACTACTGCGTCATGTTATCGGTTCGATTGTTCCTGATGAGGGTGGGGTGAGATTGTTCGATCAGGAAATTACTACTATGACGGAAAGCGAGATGAACGAGATTCGCAAGCGGTTTGGGATTTTGTTTCAGTCGGGAGCGTTGTTTAATTCGCTGACGGTGGGCGAGAACGTGGCGTTGCCGTTACGGGAACACACCAAGCTGGACAACACCACGATTGAAATCATGGTCAAGATCAAGCTGGAGCTGGTGGGTTTGCGGGAACACGCGGACAAGATGCCGGCTCAGCTTTCCGGCGGGATGAAGAAGCGTGCCGGTTTGGCGCGGGCGGTGGCTTTGGATCCTCAGATATTGTTTTATGACGAGCCCAGTGCGGGGCTGGACCCGGTTACCAGTTCCCAGGTTGACCAGTTGATTATTGATTTGACGAAGAAGCTCAATGTTACCAGCGTAGTGGTGACGCATGAGATGGACTCGGCTTTTACGATCGCGGATCGGATGTGCATGCTGGATAAGGGGGTAATTTTGAAGGTTGGTCGGCGGGAAGAGTTTGAGGCGATGCGGGACAGTGATGAAGCTGATCTGGCGGACGAGAAGGAAAAATTGATTAGGCAGTTTTTGCGTGGTGATGCTGAAGGTCCCATTACCCGGCGCAAGGAAAACAGTGATTATGAGGAAGATATCCTCGATCGTATAGTTAAGATAAATATTTGACAGAACGGATAAAGGTCATGGCTAAAAAGCAGCGTAATGAGACGGTGGTGGGGTTGACGGTTTTGTTGGTGTTGATGCTGACGATTTATGTCGTGGTGACATTGGGGGACTGGCAGAATCTGTTTCGCGACAAAAAGGAGATCACGATTGAGCAGCCCTACACTATCGGTTTGAAGGGATTGTCGGCGGGTAGTCCGGTGCTGCTGGGCGGGGCCAAGATCGGTCAGATAACCGCAACTGATATCAGCTATGACAAGAAAGCTGATCAGGTGAATGTTTATTTTACCCTGGAGATTCCGGAGGAATATCCGTTGCGGCAGGATTGTCTGTTGTCGCCTTTGAGTAATGTTCTGGGTGGGCAGGCGTCGTTGGACATTAAGAGTCTGGGCGAGAAAAAGGAAATCATTGGCGATGGAGCGGTGGTGCAGGGGGTTGAGTTCGAGACCAGTATAGCTGACGCGATTGATTCGCTTAAAAATGAGTTAGATTCGAAGACGGCGGGCAGTTTGTTGTATAATCTTAAGGAGCAGGTGGATAAGGAGAACCCGGATTCGATTTTGGCGTCGCTGGTGGCAACGGCGGTGAATCTGAAGAGTATTACCCAGCAAATTGATGAGCAGGTTGAAGTGGATGAGGAAAAGCAGACGCTGATGTTCAAGGTTCACGAGGTTTTGAACAAGCTGGACGCCATCAGCGTGAGTCTTCGGGATCAACTGGAGCTGGAGCCGGGCGAGGATACGGCGACGATGATGGCCAAGATGCACACGGCATTGGATGCGCTGAACAGTTCTCTGGAGCAGATCGATGCGATGGTTAAGGAAAACAGACCTGGTATTACGGAGACGATCAATTCGCTTAAGGTTACAGCTAAGAAGGTGGAGGAGTCTCTGCCGGGAATTATCGAGGAATTAAATGCAACGATGGCCAGTGCTAAGGAGGCTATGGGATCGGCGAGGGATGCTTTAGGCAAGGTCAAGGAAATATTGTCGGTTAATCAGGAAAGCATTGATCGGATGGTTCGGAATCTGGATGAGGTCAGTGTTAATTTGAAGATGGCCAGCCGTGAGATACGCCGGGCGCCCTGGAAGCTGCTGTACCAGCCGGATAAGGATGAACTGCAATTGCAGGGGGTGATCGATGCGGCCAGTGGTTTTGCTTCAGGTGCGGAGAGGCTGGATGAGGCGACGGTGCGGCTCAAGGCGTTGCTTGGTTCGGCCGGAGAAGATGTTGATCCCAAACGGATTGAGTCGATTTTGGCGGAGTTGGAGACCAGTTTTGAGCGTTTCCAGAAAGCGGAGAACAAGCTTTGGGAAGAGTTGGAATAGGAATAATAAGATATCAAATTCGAAATCCGAAGCACTAAATCAAAAGTAATCCACCAGCTCTGCTGGTGAGAATTCATAAGGCTCTGCCGTTCCCGCGAGATTATAGTGGTTCTTTCTCAACCAATGTTACAAGGGCAAAAAGAACCAT
>DAOWAK010000257.1 GCA_030634605.1 Sedimentisphaerales bacterium | reverse complement strand
GGCCTGGATGGCGCTCATGATGTTGGCTTCGTCGCTGGCGGTGGTGCTGATGAGGACGTCGGCATTGTCGATGCGTTCTTCTTTGAGAAAAGCGAGTTTGGTGCCGTCGCCGTTGAGGATGGTGGCGCGGGGCAGGATGCCGGCGAGGTACTGACAGCGGTTGGAGTCGCGTTCGACGATGGTCAGGCGAAAGGTGTGGCTGCGGAGTCGTCGGGCGAGGCTGAGGGCGATGTGGCCGCCGCCGGTGATGATGACTTTCTGGATTTTTGGTTGATCGGATTCGAAGTCGGCGCGGGCGGGACCGACCTGTTCGGTTTTGCCGAAGATGGTGACGAGGTCGTCGTGTTCGATCTGGTCGTTGCCGGCGGGAATGATAATCTGGTCGCCGCGGTGGATGATGCCGACGCGGACGTCTTCGGGCATGGTGAGTTCGGCGAGCGGTTTGCCGACGTTTTTGGCACCCTGATCGGCCTGGAACTGCTGCATTTCCAGGGCGCCGCGGGCGAAGTGTTCGACGGCGAGTGAGCCGGGATTGCGGACGATCGAGGCGAGTTCGAGGGCGGCGAGCATTTCGGGGCTGACGAGTTCGTCGATGCCGAAATGGTGGGTGTAGGAGATTTCGGGTGCTTTTCGGTAAACGACCTCATCGACACGGGCGACGGCGCGGGCGACACCGAGGCGGCGGGCGACCGAAGCGCAGACCAGGTTAGTGTCGTCATTACCGGTAACGGCGATGAAGAGGTCGGCTTTATCGATGTCGGCCTGGATGAGGTTGGCGGCGGAGGCGGCGGAACCGCAGAGGGAGTGGACGTCGAGGTCGTTGGTTACCTGGCGGATTTTTTCTTCGTCCGGGTCGATGATGGTTACGTCGTGGCTGGCGGCGGAAATTTGTTCGGCGATGTACCAGCCGATTTCTCCGGCTCCTGCTATGATTGTTCGCATGGGTAATTCCTTACTGTTTATCATCCGCGGATTGACATTTTGTTTTTTACGAAAACCACTCCCAAGCAAAGCTTGGCGGCGCCACCCGGTCGGTTTTATAAGCACTGGATGCCCGATCAAGTCGGACATGACAAAACGAACGGGTCGGTTTGAGTTAGTTTTTTAGTTTTTTGTCAAGTAGATCGCCGGCGATTTTGGGGTTGGCCTGGCCTTTGGTTTTTTGCATGATCTGTCCGAGCAGGAAGCCGCGGGCTTTTTTAGATTTTTTACCGTCGGAGGCGGCGTCGGTGACGGCCTGGGGATTAGCGGCGATAACTTCATCAACGAGGGTTTCCAGAGCGGAAGTGTCGGACTGCTGGATGAGGTTGAGTTTTTCGGCGATAGTTTTGGGGTCGCTGTGGTCGGTGCGCATGGTTTCGAAGATGGTGGCGGCGGCGGAAGCGTTGATGGTGCCGTCTTCGATGAGGTTGGCGAGTTGGGCAAGTTGGGCAGAGGTGATGCCGAGTTGGGTGACGGGGCAGTTTTGTTCGTTGGCGATTTTCAGGCCGAGTTGGGTGACGAGGTTGGCAACTCGTTTGCTGGGGGCGCCGGCCTGGACGGCCTGGTCGAAGAAGGCGGCGGTGTGGCGGTCGCCGGTGAGCACGCCGGCATCGTAATCGTTGAGTTGATACTGTTGCATGAAACGGGCTTTCATGGCCTGGGGCAGTTCGCCGAGGGTGGATCTAATGGAGTCGAGCCAGGCGTCGTCGATTTTGACGGGGACCAGGTCGGGCTCGGGAAAGTAGCGGTAATCGTGGGCTTCTTCTTTTTCGCGCTGGAAGACGGTTTCGTTGCGTTGGTCGTTCCAGCCACGGTTTTGTTTGCCGGCTTTTTCGATGGTGAAGGAGTGGTCCTTTTTCCATTCGTTCAGCTGTCGCCACTGTTCGTAGGCGACGGAACGTTCGAGGGCGCGGAAGCTGTTGAGATTTTTGATTTCGCAGATGGGGGTGCGGTATTCGCGGCCGTCGTCATCGGTAATGTGCAGGTTGATGTTGGGTTCGAAGCGCATGTGTCCTTTTTGCATGTCGGCTGCGGAGACGCCGAGGAACTGGACGAGTTTTTGCAGTTCGACGGCGAGGGTTTTGCACTGTTCGGGGGTGTCGAGATCAGGCTGGGTGACGATTTCGAGTAGCGGGGTGCCGGCGCGGTTGAGGTCGACCTGGGAATGAGCCTGACCTTCGTGGAGGTTTTTGCCGGCGTCTTCTTCGAGGTGGGCGCGGAGGATGCGGATTTTTTTGGTGGTGCCGTCTTCGAGAGGGATCTCGATGTAGCCGTCGTGGCTCATGGGGAGATCGTATTGGCTGATCTGGTAGTTTTTGGGCAGGTCGGGGTAGTAGTAACTTTTGCGGTCCCACTTGGTGAAGCGAGCGATTTGGCAATTGAGGGCCAGGGCGGCGCGGACGGAATATTCGTAGGCGGTTTTGTTCATGACGGGTAGAGAACCGGGCAGTCCCAGGCAGACGGGGCAAACGTTGCTGTTGGGCGGGTCGTTGAAGCCGAGCCGACAGGAGCAGAACATTTTGGTTTTGGTGGCTAGCTGGACGTGAATTTCCAGGCCGACGATCGTTTTAACTTCCATTTTGGTTTCCGCTAGAGCAGTGATTTCTAAGAAAATTAACTTTCCGCGGCATTATACCATAACGGTGACGAAAAAAAAGCGTGGAAGGGTGTTCCACCGCTTAATTCTTTGGTTGCAGATGTTTATGTGGTTTTCACAGGTGCGATTTTACATTCACGATAGGATTAAGGACAAGCTTGAACTGTTGTAATTGCAGGCTTGACCCGAAATCCATAAAAAAATACTGGATTCCCGCTTCCGCGGGAATGACATAAAATCAACAGTTTTTAAACGTTACTAGACCCATTGGTCGTCGGAGCGGACGGGGACGAATCCTCGGCGCATGGTGTTTTCGGTGACGGTTCTGGGGTCCATGAAGTGGAGGAGGTAATCGGGGCCGCCGGCTTTGGAGCCGAGTCCGGACATTTTGAAGCCGCCGAAGGGTTGGCGTTCGACGAGGGCGCCGGTGCTGCCTCGGTTGAAGTAGAGGTTGCCGACGCGGAAGTCTTTGCGGGCCTGGGC
>DAOWAK010000107.1 GCA_030634605.1 Sedimentisphaerales bacterium | reverse complement strand
TTCAGCCCAAAATGCTGAAATTATCCGGAAAAATCGTATTTACATTTCGCAAAGTGCTGTTATAATACTTGGTTCTGAAAAATAGCGGATAAGGAGCATAAAAATGAAAGAGGGCATTCACCCTAAATACGTTGATGCAGCCGTCAAATGCGGTTGTGGTAACACCTTTACCACCCGGGCGACGGTGGGAAAAATTGCTGTCGAAATCTGTTCGGCTTGTCATCCTTTTTACACCGGCAAGCAGAAATATGTCGATACCGCCGGGAGAATTGAAAAATTCAAACGGAAATATGGTGGAAATTACGGCAAAGCCGCCGGCGCCCAAGAGAAATCCAGCTCTTAGCTTCTTAACAGATAATTCACGCTGTCCGGATACTTTTTGTAAATCAAACCGGTCAGCGTGATTTTTTTATGCTCATTTTTTTTTCGCTTCCGGTTGATTTTCACTGTTCCCTGTAATTTCGGTCAATTAGGAAATTCAAAAAATATGGCTGTTGAACTTACCGCTACCGATGAAAAAGTCCTGGCCAAGCTCGCCCAGCTTGAAGAGCGCTTTGCCGAACTGGAAAGCCAGATGATCGATCCGCAGATCGCCGGCGATCCGACCCGGATTGTCAAAATTGCCAAGGAACATGGCCGACTTGGTTCGCTGGTGGGCAGTTTTCGTAAATGGAAACAACTCGCCCAGCACCGCATCGAGGCTCAGGCAATGGTCGCCGAGGAATCCGACGCCGAAATGCGCCAAATGGCAGCTGATGAATTAACCAGTATCGACCAGCAGAGCAGTAAAATTCTGACCGAAGTTAAGGAACTGCTGGTTATGTCCGATGATGCCGTGATTGGTTCGGTTATTGTGGAAATTCGTGCCGGGACTGGTGGCGACGAAGCTGCGTTGTTCGCCCGCAATCTCTACGAAATGTACAAACGCTACGCTGAGAAACGCCGCTGGAAGGTGGAAAACATCAGCTTTTCGCCGACCGAATTGGGTGGATTTAAAGAAGTTATAATTGGCGTTAAAGGTAACGGCGTCTGGCAGGAACTTGGTTACGAGGGCGGCGGCCATCGCGTCCAACGCGTGCCGGAAACTGAAGCTCAGGGCCGCATCCACACCTCAGCGGCAACTGTTGCGGTGCTGCCCGAACCGGAAGAACTGGACATCGAGATCAAGCCCGATGAAGTGGTCGAGCACGTTGCCCGCGCCAGCGGTCCCGGTGGTCAGAGCGTCAACAAGCTCAACTCCGCCATCAAACTCGAACACCTTCCTACCGGCATCACCGTGAGTATGCAGGACGAAAAAAGCCAGCATAAAAACCGCGCCAAAGCCTGGCGAATTTTACGCAGCCGAATTTTTGACCATTTCGAAAAACAAAAATGTGCCGAACGCGATGCCACTCGAAGAGACATGATCGGCTCCGGCGACCGCTCGCAGCGGATCCGGACCTATAATTTCCCCCAGAACCGCGTTACCGACCACCGGATTAATCTGTCCCTGTACAGCCTGGACAAAGTGATAATGGGCGAAATGGACGAGCTTGTCGCCGGCATGATCGAATTCGACAAACAGCAGCGACTGGAAAATCTGTAAAAATACGGATCGGTCCCCGGCGAATAACTGCACAGGTTTTTTCGTGATAACAAGTTTAAAAAATCCGCTAGTTCGCCAGGTTGCGACTTTGCGCGACAAACGCCGCAGCAGAGAAACGCTACGGCAATTCCTCATCGAGGGCGACCGGGAACTCTATCACGCGGTCCGGGCCGGTGTTGTAATTGAGCAGTTGTTTTTTTGCTCCGAGCTAATTGCCGACAACCGGCACTATAACTGCCTTGAGCAAATCGACAAAATCATCCCGTCCAGCCAAAATCTGGTCGAGGTTTCGGCCCCGGTTTACGCCCGGATAGCCTGCCGCGAAAAGGTGGAAGGGCTGGTTGCGGTCGCTCGGCAGCCGGATTTGTCGCTCGTCGATTTGAAATTACCGTCGCGGCCGCTGCTACTGGTCGTTCAGGGGTTGGAAAAACCGGGCAATCTCGGCGCGCTGCTGCGAACCGCCGATGCCGTTGGTGTTGATGCGGTGCTGGTTTGCGACGCGCAGCTCGATTTGTATAATCCCAACGTCATACGTTCCAGCCTCGGAGCCATTTTCACTCTGCCGGTTTTAGCTGTTACCTTGGCCGATGCGGTAGCCTGGCTGGAAAAGCAGAATATCCAGATCATCCTGTCTTCACCGTCAGCGACCATGGATCACACCGACGCCGATTATACTATGCCGGTTGCGGTGGTACTCGGCAGCGAAAAACAGGGCCTGCCCCCGCGATGGCTGCAACAGCCCATCTGTCAGGTAAAAATCCCCATGCAGGGCAAGATGGACTCGCTCAACGTCTCGGTCAGCGGAGCCGTCATTCTCTACGAAGCTTTGCGACAGAGAAAGCTCGCCCGTAAGTGATCTGAGGGGGCTTATCAGTCGTCATCGAACTCAAACGGCCGATTGGCAATCTGCCGCGGTTTGTGTCGGGCGACATTCACCAGCAGCCCCAGTGCCAGAAAATTGGCCATCAGACTCGACCCGCCATAACTGACAAACGGCAGCGTCATCCCCGTCACCGGCATCAGCCCCATGGTCATGCCGATGTTGATGAACATCTGCGCCGCCAGCAGCGCCGAAATCCCAATCGCCAGCAACTTACCAAACGGATCGGACTGCCCCGCGGCGATTTCGATCCCTCCCAGAATAATCAATCCGTAAAGCATCAGCAGAAAAAACGCTCCGAACAATCCCCATTGATGGGCGATCATCGCGAAAATGAAATCGTTGTGTCGATCCGGCGGCGGCTTGTACTGCACAAAAGATGAAAGGTTCCATCCCTGCCCGGTCAATTCGCCGTTGCCGATGCAGATTTTGGACAGATGCAACTGATACCCCGGTCCGCGCAACCAGTAGGAGTCCTCGGAGTTCTGCTTGAGCAAAACCTGAACCCGCTCCCGCTGGTAATCTTTCATCAGCAGGTAAAACATCGGCGAACAGAGCACCGCGACCATAATCACCGCCAGCAGGTGCTTTATTCTCGCCCCCGCCGCGAACAGCATCGCGAACAGAATTGGCAAAAACAACAGCACCGTCCCCAGATCCGGCTCCAGCAGAATCAGCACCATCGGCAGCATCGAAAGCGCAAACGGTCCGATCAACCCTGTCAGGTTCCGGTAACTGCTACGATGCCGCAGATACCACGCCAAGGCCAGGATGTAGGCGATTTTTGCGATTTCCGACGGCTGGATTCGGATAGCACTGGACCCCGGAATTACATTAATCCAGCGCGACGCTCCCCGGATCGAAGGCACCATCGAGATCAGTTCCAGTTTCTTGCCCACCAGCACCAGCGCCAACAGCACCAGCGCCAAAATAAAAATCCCATAAGCGGCTCGGCCCAACAACCGGTAATGCACCAGATTGACCGCGACAAAGCCCACCAGGCTCAGCGCAATCCAGACCAGCTGCTTTTTGGCGTCGCCCGGACTGGTGGCGTAAATAGTAACCAGCCCGATGACTACCAACGCCATCACCGCCAGCGACATTACCAGCCGTAAAAAGCGTGAATGTCCTTTCCAGATTTGTTCGAGCATCTCAACCAAACTATCACCTTAACCAACCAGTTTTTCTGATTCCCTCGGTTATCAGGACGCGTGAAACACAACTTCATTTCCATATTAACCTCACCGGGGGAGTTTGGGAATAATATTTGCCGTTTCCCAACTGCCGCGGTTATATTACCTTTGATGAAACGTGTGGTTATTATTGATAATTACGATTCCTTCACCTACAACCTCGTCCAGGCGGTCGCGGTTTTGCCTTCTGAGCCGTCGGTTGAGGTCCTCCGCAACGATGCTGTTCTCGGTGCCGATCTCGAAAAGCTCTACCCCAGTCACCTCATCATCTCGCCCGGCCCCTGCACTCCCCAAAAGGCCCACAACAGCAACGAAATCATCCGCTTCTGGGCCGGCAGGATCCCCATCCTGGGCGTCTGTCTGGGTCACCAGTGCATTGCCGAGGTGTTCGGCGGCAAGGTCGTCCGGGCTCGACGATGCATGCACGGCAAGACCTCGCTGATTCATCATGACGGCCGCGGTGTTTTCGCCGGCCTGAGCAATCCCTTCCAGGCGATGCGCTATCATTCCCTGGTCATCGATACCGCCGGGCTGGACAGCGATTTTGTCATAACCGCCCGAACGTCTCCAACACTTCCGGCGGACCAGCAGGAAATCATGGGCATCCGCAACCAGCAGCTCAATATCGAAGGCCTCCAGTTCCACCCGGAAAGCTTCGCCACCAGTGTGGGGGCCAAAATTCTGGAAAATTTCCTGTCCCTTTAACTATTGATTTTCCGTTTCTTCGCTGACGAAAATGTTTCTTGACGAATTACACTTACCCAGCTACAATACAGGGTTAATACCGCAAGGGCATTAGCCTCTCGTAAATGTTTATTTATAAGGCAGATAGAAGGTTTTAGATGAATAATAAAATCATCGATGAAGGCATCACATTTGACGATGTTCTGCTCGTGCCCGGCCGCAGTGAGTTCCTGCCCAGCCAGGCCGATACCAGTTCGCGGCTCACCCGGAACATCGCAATCAACATCCCCCTGGTCAGTTCGCCCATGGATACGGTAACCGAATCCGCCTTGGCCATTGCCCTGGCCCAGGAGGGCGGCATCGGAATCGTTCATAAAAACCTCTCCATCAGTGAGCAGGTTCGCGAAGTTGACAAGGTAAAACGCAGCGAAAACGGCGTCATTATCGATCCGGTTACCCTCGGCCCAGCCGACAAAGTCAGCGCCGCCCGACAACTCATGGCTGAGCAGAATATCTCCGGTGTGCCCATCGTCAATGACGGTAAGCTCGTCGGTATCCTGACCCGTCGTGACCTGAAATTCCTGGAAGATTACGACAAAAAAATCGAATCCGTCATGACCAAAGACAACCTGGTTACCGGCCTGCCGCAAACCACCCTTGAAGAAGCCGAAGCCATCCTCAACCGCCACAAAGTGGAAAAACTCCTGCTCATCGAAAAAGACGGCTCCCTGGCCGGCCTGATTACCATGCGGGATATCGAAAGAATCCATCAGTTCCCCGACGCCAGCAAAGACACTCGCGGCCGACTGCGGGTTGGTGCTTCGGTTGGCGTGCTGGATTTCGAGCGGATCGAACAGTTAATCAGCAAGGATGTCGATCTTATCGTTGTCGATTCTGCCCATGGTCATTCCAAAAACGTAATCGAAACCGTTAAGGAAGTCCGCCACAACTACAAAATCGACATCATTGCCGGCAACGTCGCCACCGGCCAGGCAGCAAAAGACCTCATCGCTGCCGGTGCCGATGCCATTCGTGTCGGAATCGGCCCCGGAGCCATCTGCACCACTCGCATAGTTTCCGGTGTAGGCGTTCCTCAGATAACCGCCATCATGGATTGTGCCGCCGAAGCCGACAAACACGACGTTCCCGTCATCGCCGACGGCGGCATCCGGCACAGCGGCGACATCACCAAAGCCATCGCCGCCGGTGCTTC
>DAOWAK010000195.1 GCA_030634605.1 Sedimentisphaerales bacterium | reverse complement strand
TAGTACTCTGTCCGCGACACATTGTCTGGTACAGGGTGGCATGCTTACACGAGCCAAGGCGAGTTTAAGCATGATTGCCCTAAATATGGCCGCGCAAGCGCGGGCAGGGCACCCGACAATTTAATACGGACAGTGTACTAGTTAATGACGAATTACGAAGCCCGAATGACGAATCAATGACGAATAACAAATGACGATCCGGAGGGGGAGTGAAATTATTTAAGCTGGAGTAATGTAAGAACAGTGGAAATTATCAGTAAAAAGGTTGAGCGGACCATCGAAATTGGCAGGGCAATTGGTGAGGCGGTAGGCGGTGGTGAAGTGATAGCGTTGATTGGCGAGTTGGGCACGGGTAAGACCCATCTGATCAAGGGGCTAGCGAAAGGAATCGCGGCGGGGCAAGGGGATGAGGTTACCAGTCCGACGTTTACGCTGATAAATGAGTATGAGGGCCGAGTGCGGCTGATTCATATTGACGCTTATCGGCTGGAGAACGCGGGGCAGCTGGAGGCGCTGGGAGTTGATGAGTTCTGTGAGGCGGAAAATGTGGTGGTGATCGAATGGGCGGACAGGGTGTGGGAGCTGGTGGCGGAGTATGAGCCGATTGGAATTTATCTGGAACATGCCGGGCCGACGGAGCGAAAGATTCGGTTGGAAAATCTGCCGGCAACTATGGAAGAAAAATTAAGTGAGATTTTTTGAAGGGGTTAATAAATGGCGAAAGTGTATTTGGTTAGCAAGGTCAAACTTTTGGTGTGGGTGTTGGCGGCGGGTTTGCTTTTGGGTGGGCCCGGGGTAGTTTGGGCTGAGCAGGCGGTGAAGGTGCACAAGGGGTTGATAACGGTTTCGGGGCCGGGGGATGACGGGCTGGTGGAGGTGTCCGGAGCGGAAGGGGCGATAGAGAGTGTTGATCCGGTGCGGCTGCGGGTGATGAATCTGGAGACGGATCAGAAGGTGCTGGTGGAATGGAACGAGGTGGGAAGTTTTCGGGCGTTTATCGAAGCGGTAGCGGGGCAGAAGGTGCGGGTGGAGGCGTACAATAAGATTGCAAAGAAAAGGAGTATCGGCACTTTTACGGTGCCGCAGAACAGAGAAGCGGCGGCCAGGATGGGGCGGGAATCCGGAAAGCCTGGGTTCGAAGCAGGCGCCCCGAGAGTAGCGGATGATCCGGAAACCGTGGGCAATTCAAGAGTGACGAACGATCAAGGATCGCCAGCCGACCGCGAAGCAGCAAATGGGAAAGCAGGTAAGCGGGAGTTAGTGGTTTTGATAGTGGTGGTGGATGGGGGAACCGGGCAGGTGCTGGCCAGGGAGCAGATGACGGGGGTGCCCTGGGGGAAAGTGCGGCGGGCGGAGCAGTACAAGGTGGTGGGTAACAATATTGTCCGGGATTGCGTGGCGGCGGTGCGGTCGGAGTTGAAGCTGACCTCGTCGAAAAAAGCCCGGCAGTACGAAATTCGGATTCTGGACGGTGAGGAATTGCAGGATAGCTTTTCGGCGGATGAAATGATCGAACCTAACGATGTTGCGGCCATGGCGGTTAAAATGGTCGAGCCTAACGAAGCTGTGGGCATGGCGGTTGAAATGATCGAGCCTAACGATGTCGCGGGTATGGCGAAGAAAGCAGCGGTTAATGCGGGAAAAGCTGGAAGATTAAAAACAGAGGACTTGCTGCAAACTGATATGCAATTGGAAGATAATGAAATGTCAAGCGATGATGAGTTGTCTGGAAATCCATCTCCGCAGCCATAAAGTGGTTGTCAATCTTGATGAGCGCTCTCCGGCAAACATTGTGTGTGAGGTTTAAATTACCAGCTTTCGCTGGACCGGTTCGCCGCGATCTCGGTGTGGTGGTTGACGCTCCCTTCGTTCGCTGCAAATGGTTTTACGAAAAGGAGTTAAATACAAATTCCTATACTATCAAGTTATTATTAGCAGAATATTAGCTCTTTTATAGTATTCTTTCTTTCGCCCTTTCAGGGCTTTAGCAAGTGTTATGGTACTTTTTCCGGGGGCTTACGCCCCCGGCTATGCTTTCTTTGGGCCCTTCGGGCCTAATACGGATGCCCAATTAAGTTGGGCCTGGCTGAAAACTGTCGCCAGAAATGAATCTCACCCACTGGCGGTTGGCGCTCCCTTTAAATTGCTTGACTTTGGGGGCGGAGGAGCGTAGCATTAGGAGTTTTCCGTTTTAGGGAGAAATAAAGTGCGGTATCGCACTTTATGTTAAGTTGGATAATTGGGTTTCTAATCGAAAGGGCCGTTTTGCCGATCTAACGGGTATTTTGTCCCGATCGATCGGGTTTTCGAAAGCGTATTTTTGTTCAATTTTGTCGCAACGGCCCTGTTGGTTGGCAATTGATGTGACATAAAACTGAGAAAGTTAGCACAATGGATGAAGCTATTAATAAAGCGACGGCGTTGATTGAGGCGCTGGAGTATATAAAGCAGTACCGCGGGCGGATCGTGGTGGTTAAGCTGGGCGGTTCGCTGATGGAGACGGACCAGAGTCAGCGGGAGCTGATGAAGAACGTGGTATTCATGGCGACGGTGGGGATGCATCCGATTCTGGTCCATGGCGGCGGCAAGAGCATTAGTGCGGCGATGAAGCAGGCGGGGATCGAGCCGAATTTTGTTCAGGGGCATCGCTATACGGATGAGCGGACGCTGTCGATTGTGGAACATGTGCTGGTCAATACGATTAACCGGCAGATTGTGGCGACGATCAACGAGCTGGGCAATCGTTCGATGGGTTTGCACTCGATGAGCAGTTGTGTGCTGTTTGCCGAGCAGGCGCGGCTGGCGGGGCCGGAAGGTCGGCAGCTGGACGTGGGTCAGGTAGGCGAGGTAACCAGTGTGAATGCCCATCTGCTGCGAGTGCTGTGCGAGGCGGGTACGATTCCGGTGATAGCACCGATAGCGATTGACCGGGCCGGTCGGAAGTTGAATGTCAACGCCGATACTGTAGCGGGTGAAGTGGCGGCGGCGGTCAAAGCGGACAAGCTGGTGATGATGAGCGATACGCATGGGATATATAAGGATCAGGGCAATCCGGAAACGCACATTTCGAGCGTGAGCGAAAGTGAAGTTCAGACGTTGATTGAAAACGGGACAATCAGCGGCGGGATGCTGCCCAAGGTGAACGCCTGTATCAAGGCGCTGGGCGCTGGAGTGAAACGGACGCACATTATCGACGGCAGCTTTACGCATTCGCTGCTACTGGAGATTTATACGGAAATGGGTTGCGGTACGTTGATTACCAGGGACTAAGGAATAACACCATCAGTTATTCTGACCGGACCCCCGCCTGGCGGCTGGGGGCTTTTTTGCAGCAATTGAGTGTGATTCTGTGAACGGTTACTAATTTTTTTTACATTAGAAGGTTGCACAATGGAGACGAAACAGACGCTGGAGCAGTTTGAACAATATGTGATTGGGAATTACGGGCGGTTGCCTTTTGTGATTAGCAAGGGTCAGGGCAGTCGGATCTGGGACGCGGACGGCAAAGAATACCTGGATATGTTTCCGGGTTGGGCGGTCAGCGGGATCGGGCACTGTCATCCGAAAGTGGTTGAAGCGATTCGTCGGCAGGCGGGTGAGCTGATCCACATGGACAACACGTTTTATAACGAGCCGCAGGGTCAGTTGGCCCAGATGCTGAGCGAGCGGAGCTTTGGGGGCAAGTGTTTCTTTTGCAACAGCGGAGCCGAGGCGGTGGAGGCGGCATTGAAGCTGGCACGGCGACACACCAGCAAAGAGAAATACAAGATTATCTCGGCGGAAGGTGGTTTTCACGGCCGAACGATGGGTGCGATAACCGCGACGGCGCAGCCGAAGTATCACCAGGGTTTT
>DAOWAK010000005.1 GCA_030634605.1 Sedimentisphaerales bacterium | reverse complement strand
GTTTTAACCGAAAAAGCGCAAACAACCTTACAGGCAGTTGTGGTTTTGCTCTGCATTATCGTAGTTTGCGGAATTTCGTCGATTTGCTTTCGGTTTTCGGTGAGCTTGATGAAACGGATCGGGCAAACCTGGCTGACGACATCTTCCTGTCTGGCGGGATTGATCCTGGCAATCATCGCCATCCAGTTTGTTCTGGACGGTTTGAGCGAGGCCTTTCCCGGTCTGACTTCTTGAAACTGCCTAACCGGATCGCTTAGAGCACGCCGGTAAACAGGCGGACGATGTCATGAAAGGTTATCACCAGGAACAGGCTGCCGATGAGTATCAGCCCGGCGTAGGTAACAAATTCCTGAACCTTTGTCGATACCGGGGAGCCTTTGATCTTTTCGATAATCAGCATCACGATGTGGCCGCCGTCCAGGATCGGCAGCGGCAGGAAATTGAACACCGCAATACAAACGCTGATCATGGCCATGAAATAGCAATAGTAGGTAAGCGATTTTTTCTGGGCGATAGTGTAGCTGACCTTCATGATGCCCACGGGTCCCATCGCCGAGCTCAGCTTGATATTCTGGTTGAGCATGCCCTTGATGGTCAGGTAGGTATTGCCGATGAAACTGTAAGTCAGGTCGGTTCCCATGCGCAGGCTGTCGAGAATGTTTTCGCCTTGGAATAATTTTTGCCGAACATTGAAAGGTAAATCGATCAGTTGGCCCAACTTAGCAACATAGCCGTAACCCAGCCAGTTGCGGTTCTCCGGGATATCAACCGTAATTGATTCGGATAACTGTCCGTCCGGTGTAAGGTAAGAAATTTTTACCTGTTGCTCCTGATTTTTCATAAAAGCAACGATGATGTCATTCCAGTTCTCAACTGGCTGATCGTTCAGGGCGGTGATGGTTGCACCGCGCGGAATAAGTAATTCCCTGGAATTTGATTCTGTGGCAATACAACGGGCGACAACAGGATTGTCCCGATCATAACCGATACCGACGCCGATAGCAGGTTTGAATATATTTTTTCTTTCTTCTTCATCCGTGATCAGAAATATCCCCAGACGTTTGAGCCAGTTGATTTCAGGTTCTTCCGGGGTGACGGTGAGCAATTTTTCCGTCGGAAGATCTTTTTCCTGACGCAAGACCAGCAATTCAACCGGTTGGCTTACGTTGAGCTTGCAGATTTCAACAACTTCTTTCAGGGTGGGATTATTGGTTGATCCGAACCGTAGAATAATATCGTTTGGTTCCACGCTAGCCTGAGCAGCAGGTGAATCTTTAGCAACGCTGACAATTTTTACGCGAGGAAACATACCCAGAATCTGTCCCGGCTCCTTGCCGGTGGAAACAATGGCCATGTCGATTTCAGTGGTTACAGTTGCCAGGTTGTTTTCCGCGTCAGAACGCTGAACGGTTAGTTGAATTTTGTCATCGCTTTGGATGCCGGGGTTCGGGTGGAGGACCGGGAACAATTGATAATAATGGCTGATAGGTTCACCGTTAACAGCGGTAACCGTGTCGCCGGGCCTGAGGCCGAGTTTCTTCAATGCCGCCAGGATTTCCTTTTCGGTAATTTTATCACTAAGCGACAAGGTGTACGAAGGTCCGATACCTATTTCTTTCAGGCCCATTTTCTTACCCATGACACTTTGAGGTTCGCCGGGAATAACATTGTAGATATTTTCGGAGCCGTCCGGATGACGAACCTGCAACTCGATCGATTTGCCCGGATCAGCAAAAGCAGCGGCTTGCTTGAGGTCAATAAAGTTAATGTTTTCTTTTCCGTTGATAGCTATGATTTCATCGCCGCCTTTTATGCCTGCGATCGCGGCGGGACCGTCGTACTTGACATAGCCTGCCGCAGCCGGAGGTAATTCGACACCTTGGGCGAAAACCAGCATAAAAACGATAGCCGCGGAGATAATATTCATTATCACCCCGGCCGAAATCACGATAACTCGCTGCCAGACCGGCTTGTTAGCGAAGGCCCGGGGATTATCAGACGGCTTGTCCGCGGCGATGTCTTCCTGGCCGAGCATTTTCACATAACCACCAAACGGAATCAATGCCAGCCGATATTCAGTCTCCCCCGGTTTAGCACCGGCTTTGGGGATTACGAAATGCAGAGCCCCCTTGCCGTCGTGGCCGGGTATCAACTCCGGAAAAATCCGCACCTGAATCCCGCCGGCTACACGTTTGAAGCCCAGAATATTGGGGCCCATTCCCAGCGAAAAAGCTTCGACCTCGATACCCACCGCCTTGGCACTGAAAAAGTGGCCCAGTTCGTGGACAAAAATAACCGCCCCAAAGCCCAGCAGCATCAAAGCGATGTTCCTGGCTCTTTCGGGGTCCTTTACGATGAAATAAATCGCCAGCACCAGGCAAGCCAGCAATATAGTAATGTTTCTGTTGTTGTTTTTGGGCTTGGCCTGGTCGGGATTGGTCGGGTTTTGCTCAGTTTTGCTCTCGGTTTTTTGATTGTCGTCAGTCATTCTTGCCTTCCAGGTCTCGTTTATAATTATTCGTTATCTGATGATCAGTAAAGTTCCGGTTATGTTATTTTCGGCAATTTCATTCAGCTAATCCTGCAATTCAGCTTTTAGGGCTTTTTCGCGTAAATTAATGGTCGCACCAGACGGCAATTTATTCTGGTTTAATTCAAACGTATAGGAATTTGTATTTAATTGCCTTATTTATAACGGGTTAAGCGACCAACGGGAGCGTCGAAACTCCACGTGGATCGCGGCGAATCCGTTCCAGCGAAAGCTGGTAATTCGTGATTTTCAGCATTTTGTCGATTTTGAGTCTGTAACAAACTGTCTGACCTGCTTACGCACCTGGCTGTCAGCCTGGAGCAATTGCTCTAAATCGGGATTTTCAACATAGTTATGATTACGCAGGCAGTGCTCGGTTAGTTCGGTGATCTGGTTAAAAGAAATCAAATCCTGCCGAAAAGCCTCCACCGCGGCCTCATTGGCCGCATTAAGAACAGCTCCGGCCGTGCCTCCCCGGGCTGCCACCTCAAAGCCCAGACGAATCGAGGCGAAGCGTTCCAGATCGGGCTGCTGGAAATTTAATTGACGTAACTGCTTTAAATCTAATCGCTTAGCTGGGCCATGCAGCCGTTGTGGGTATGTTAGAGCGTACTGGATGGGCAGTTTCATGTCCGGGCTGGACAGTTGAGCGATTATCGAACCATCGCGGAATTCCACCATGGAGTGGATGATGGATTCGGGGTGGATAAGCACCTCGATCTGGTCGGCGTGCAGGTCGAAAAGCCATTTGGCTTCGACGATTTCCAGGGCCTTATTCATCATCGTGGCCGAATCGATGGTGACTTTCGGTCCCATATTCCAGGTGGGGTGGTTCAGAGCATCAGCCAGTTTGGCTTGAGACAGCTGCTCAGCAGTGGCGTTGCGGAAGGGGCCGCCGGAGCAGGTGATGATGATTTTTTCGACTTCGTGACGGCGGCCGGAGTGCATCGATTGCAGAATGGCTGAGTGCTCGCTGTCGATGGGCAGGATAGTAGCCCGGTGCTTTTGGGCCAGCGGCATCAACAGACAGCCAGCCACGACCAGCGATTCCTTGTTGGCGATGGCGATGGTCTTGCCCGCCTCTGTGGCAGCCATGACCGCCGGAAGGGCTGCGGCACCGACCACAGCCACAATTACCGTATCGACCGTTTCGTCCGTTACCAGATCGACCAGATGGTCCGGACCGCCTAAAACCGTGGTCTCCGTTCCGCTCAGAGCCGCTTCAAGCTCGCCCAGATGAGTGGTATCCGTCAGAACCACTTTTTCCAGACGATAATCGCGGGCCTGCTGTGCCAGAACCTTCCATTGGCTGTGGGCGCTGGCCGATACCGGGATATAATCCGCTCCCAGCGCTTTGATAACCGATAGGCTGTTCAGGCCGATCGAGCCGGTCGAGCCGAGAAGAGCTATACGTTTAGGGTGATGACTCATTGTTGTAAATGTATTGTGAATCAGCGGTTTATACAAGCAAATTAACTCCCCGCCTACAACAGCACCGGTTGGATTTGCCCCTTGATTTGACCGATAATAGCGATATTATAGCACCTTGGCGAAAAACCAGCCCGTTTAATTTTGTTCTCGCTGCGGAATGACGATTTCAATCTGGGCAACAACGGCAGTCATTCCGCTAGAGTTATTGATTTACAGGAAAGGATACCGCTTTGGGTTTCGAAAATCGGCCTTATTATCGCGATTCATCCGGCGGCTACGGCGGCGGGCAGGGCGGGGGCCCTCGCATTTCACTAGGGTTTCCGTCGTTGACACCCACGATAAAAAAAATATTGATTATCAATTGTTTGGTGTTTGTGGGACAAATGATATTACCAAGGTCAATACAACTTTGGTTTGTTGCCACCGGGCAACCTCCAGTTGCTCTATTACATGTTTGGCGTTTAATAAGCTTTCAGTTCCTTCATGCAAACTTCATGCATTTGTTTATTAATATGCTTCTATTGTATTTTTTTGGCACTTCTCTTGAACGCACATGGGGATCAAAAAAACTTTTATATTTTTATCTGACTTGCGGTTTTATAGGTGGATTATTGTTTGAAGTTGCCAGCGCTTTTGGAGCTTTTCACGGGCTTCCATTAGTTGGTGCATCTGGAGGTGTTTTGGGAGTGATGGCGGCTTGTGCGGTGTTATTTCCACAGATGAAGGTTTATGTTTATTTTCTTTTTCCTATTCCAATCAGAGTATTAATATTACTTATAACCATCGGTTATATAGCTAATGTGCTTGGACGATTTGACAATCCTAATTCTAACGCTGGTGGTGATTTATGTCATCTGGGTGGGATGGCAACCGGTTTTTTGTGGATATTCAGTAATTCTTATTTTGCATCTTTTCGGCAAAAGACTGCCCAGGGTGCGTTTCAGGCCAAGATGAAACAGCAGCAGCAATTGCAATTTGAAGTGGATCGAATCCTGTCTAAGGTCCGCGAGCAGGGCATCCAAAGCTTAACCCGCAAGGAAAAACAAACCCTCGAACGAGCCACCGAGGAACAAAAACAGCGTGGAAAAAACATATTAGGTTGATAATCAAATTTGTTTTGAAAATTATTTTCTAGTGTTTTGAGGGATTTCAGGTGAGTGACAGCAGCTTTCAGGAATGTATCAATCCCGATTGTCGGGCAACTTTCGATGTTGGCCAGAGTTTGTTTGCCTGCCCTAAATGCGGTGATTTGCTCGATGTTCGCTACGACTGGGACCGTTTGCAGGTGCCGGATTCGCTAAGCTGGTTCGAGCAACGCTGGGCGACGCGACAACAGCCGTTGGATTTTTCCGGGGTGTGGCGGTTCCGGGAGCTGCTAAATTTCTGCCCCGATGAACACCGCGTAACCATCGGTGAGGGCCAGACGATATTGCAGCCCAACGACGGCATTGCCGGTTATGTAAACTGCTCTCCCGGCCGAGTGTTCCTGGAATACGAAGGGCTCAATCCCAGCGGTTCCTTTAAGGACAACGGCATGACAGCCGCCTTCAGCCACGCCCAAATGGTCGGCACCAAACATGTCGCCTGTGCCTCCACCGGCAACACCTCAGCTTCGCTGGCGGTTTACGCCCACACCTGCGGCATGAAAAGCAGCGTCTTCATCGGCTCCGGCAAAATCGCTTACGGCAAGCTCAGCCAGGCCCTGGATTTTGGTGCCCAAACGGTCCAGATTCAGGGTGATTTCGACGATTGCATGCGCCGGGTCCAGGAAGTCTGTCGCGACAAAGGTCTTTACCTGGTCAATTCACTCAATCCGTTCCGCCTCGAAGGCCAAAAAACCATAATGTATCGCGTCCTCGAAGGGCTCGGTTGGCAGGTGCCCGACTGGGTTATTGTCCCCGGCGGCAACCTGGGCAACAGCAGCGCCTTCGGCAAAGCTTTCGCTGAACTCAAACAACTCGGCCTGATCGATCGGATCCCCAGACTGGCTGTTATCAACGCCACCGGCGCCAACACCCTGTTCGACCTTTACGAAAACCAGCAGATGCGTTTCAACGGCGGGGCGGTTGAGGACCAAGCCATCGACGCCTATTACGCCCGACTGGACGAGACCGGCTATCGGCCCCACACCATTGCTTCAGCCATCGAAATTTCACGGCCGGTGAATCTGAAAAAATGTCTCCGCGCTCTGGAAATCTGCAACGGCCTGGTCCGCGAAGTTCCCGACGAGCACATCAAGGACGCCAAAGCAGCGGTAGGGCGGTTCGGTCTGGGTTGCGAGCCGGCTTCGGCGGCTTCGGTAGCAGGGCTGAAACTGCTCCGCGAGCAGGGCGTTATCCACCCCGACGAAACCGTAGTCTGCATCCTCACCGGCCACCAGCTCAAGGATCCGGACATCACCGTTAAGTATCACAGCGAAGAAAAACGCGAATTCTCCAATCACCCCACCGAAGTGCCCAACGACATCGACAAAATTACAGCGGCCCTGGGACTATAGGGGCCAAGATAACCAAATGCATATTTCTTGAAAACCTGCCTAAAAATGCTATAATGTAGAATTAGCTATTATTGTTTGTAGGAATATCTGATGTGTGGATTATCACAAAATCAAAATCAATTAGATGAACACATTCGTAATGTTCTGACCCTTTGCGCCGAGGCAATGCATGAAAAGTACTCTGATGCCCGGATAATACTGTATGGATCCCAGGCTCGTGGCCAGGCTACAGAGCAATCAGATTTGGATCTGTTGGTCTTGCAGAGTTCTAAGATGTCCACGCATGAAAAAAACAGTATCCACGACGCATTATACGAAATCGGCCTTGAAAATGATATTGTAATAAGCGCGTTAATCAAAAGCGTTCCAGACTGGGAACGTCCCATTTCAAAGGCTACTCCACTTTACCAAGCTATTCAGAAGGAAGGGATTCTTGTCGTATGACCGGCAGCCAGAAAGACTTGATAAGCTATAGAATGGAAAGGGCCAGAGAGACTATTCAGGAGGCCCAACTGTTGCTTGAAGCCGACCATCTTTACGGCGCTGCCAACAGAATCTACTATGCATGTTTTTATGCGGTTACTGCACTATTGCTGACCAGAAACCTGTCCAGCCCCAAACACAGCGGTATCATTGCTCTTTTCAACAGGCACTTTGTCAAAGAAGGTGTTGTTCCGGTAGATATTGGAAAATTCTACTCAAGGATTTTCGATACTCGCTTAGAAGGTGATTACGGTGACGTTGTTAAACTGGAAAAGGATGATATCGCAGTTGATCTTTCGAAAGCGGAAGAACTTATTGCTCAAATAGCTGCTTTGCTTAAATTTTGAACCGTTTCGAGAACTGATAGTTTGCGAAAAAGCAATACCAAGGGCTTAAATTATGTTGAAACTGGCAGTAACTGGTGCGGCGGGCCGAATGGGTCGGCGGATTGTGGCGTTGGCTCATGAATCTGATGATTTTGAAGTGGCCGCGGCTACGGAAGCGCCGGGCAATACCCTGCTCGGTGCCGATGCCGGTGAATTAGCCGGAATCGGCAGCTTCGGCGTAAAAATCACCGAACAGCCAGCCCCTGGTTGTGATGTGATGATCGATTTTTCCCTGCCTGCCGGAACCGAAAAATGGGCCGAGTATTGCCGCGAAGAAAAACTCCCCTTGGTGGTCGGTACCACCGGCCTCTCCGATGCACAAAAACAGATGCTTCAGGCCACCGCTCAGGAAACCGCGGTCCTGCTCGGCGCCAACATGAGTCTGGGCGTGAATCTGCTGTTCAAACTTGCCGGCGAAGTCGCCAAAAGTCTGGGTCTCGATTACGATATCGAAGTGGTCGAAACCCATCACCGCTTCAAACGCGACGCTCCCAGCGGAACCGCCCTGGAACTGGCCCGGCAGATGGCGATGGCTCAGGACTGGCCCTTCCCTGATTGTCTCACGCACGGCCGCGAAGGCAAACAAGCTCTCCGTGAAGAAAAAACCATCGGCATGCACGCGGTTCGCGCCGGAGATGTAATTGGCGACCATCGGGTACTTTTCTCCGCCTTGGGTGAAACTGTCGAATTGCACCACAGAGCCCATTCCCGCGATACCTTTGTCCGTGGCGCTCTCCGGGCGGCTCAGTGGCTCAGCGAACAGCAGCCGGGAATGTATTCCATGGCTGACGTGCTCGGACTTTAGTCTCTTATAAATGAAATTGAACGCCAAAAGACAAAAAATGTGATTCAATTTCCTGGTTTATTTTGAAAATTTGAATTTTGGTAATTCGATATTGTTTAGGATTTCGGATTTAGTGCTTAGGATTTTCAGACAGCATAATAATGTCTGTTCCTGTTGGCTTTCTGTCGATCAGCCCCAGAGTGTCCGTAACAGGATATCATAAGCAGCGTGCGCCCCGGCGGTAATTCCGTAGCCTCGATAACGAAAAACGAACGCAAAATACATCCCCGCCAGCATCCGGAAGACAAAACCGCTCAGATCAAAAGTACCAATCACCCGAAACCCACCGGCATCAATCGTGAAATAGTGGTAAAGCGAAAACAGCACCGCCGAAATCCCCACCGCCGCTAAAGTGGCGATATGCGATTTAACTTTCAGCAGGTCTTCCAGGATCATCAAAATCAGCCCGAACAGTATCAACCGAAACACCAGCTCCTCGTAAATCCCTGCCCCGATCCCGGTCACCACATGCGTCATGAACGACTCGCCGCCTGCCGCGGTAGCAGGCTCTTGCACCTGCAGCGTTGCCATCACCGTCGAACTGCCGATGGTCGCATTCAAAACCAGCAACGGCACACAGAGTAATACCGACTCCGCCACCATCCACCCCAACCAGTCCACCCTAATCTTCCATGTATGCCGACTTACCAGATGCCAGCACAGCAGAATAACCACCACCACCAGCGCCGGAAACAGCCACGTCAGCCCCGCTCCAAGCCCCAGCCATTCCGCAAAATTGCTCAGCCAGATAAAAGCAATGATACGCTTGTGGATCAAAATCTCCGCCACCTGCTCCGTATTCACCCAAAGCGTCCCCACCTCGTAAATAACCATCAATGGCAACAGAAACAGCAACCCATATAGCGGCCGACTCGTGGACTCCAGGTACGAATCCTGGGCGAAGTTAAACTGGCTGGCCTTTGCCGGCTTGGCAGTCTTATTATTAGCCTGATTTTTTGCCATAAAATCTTATTTGTGAATATCTCAGTTTGTTAAATTCAATTAGCGACCAAAATTTCATTGCTCCCATCTCTTGTAAAATAGTGTCGATTAAGCTACCATGCGTTATTAATGATTGCAAGGGGATTAACTGAATAGGCTTGATTCTTACGGAGGCAAAAAATTGGCAGCTGGCGGCGATCAACTGATGACTTTTTACCAAACTTTGCTGGACCATTTCGGCCGCCAAAACTGGTGGCCCGGCGACAGCCCATTCGAGGTAATGGTCGGCGCTGTCCTTACCCAGAACACCAACTGGAACAACGTCGAAAAAGCCATCACCAACCTCAAAACCGCCGACAAACTCACCGCCAGATCAATCGATGCTCTCGACCACGATGAATTAGCCCCACTGATTCGCCCCGCCGGTTATTTCAACATCAAAGCCCGACGATTAAAAAACCTCATCGCCTGGCTTTGTCAGGATTATGACGGCTCCGTCGAGGCTCTTGCCGATTTATCTGTCCCCCGGCTGCGGGAAGAATTGATTACCATCAACGGCATCGGTCGCGAAACCGCCGATTCAATTATCCTGTACGCTCTCGAAAAACCCACCTTTGTCGTGGACACCTACACCTACCGCGTTTTGTGCCGGCATGGCTGCATTGATCCCGAGAGCGATTACGAACAGACAAAAGATTTTTGTGAAAGCCATTTAATTCAGGACGTTGCACTTTATAATGAATTTCACGCGCTGATTGTCCAGGTAGGTAAAAATCACTGCAAACCCCGCCCTAAATGTGACGATTGCCCCTTGAATTGTTACCGGCACACTCTGGAGCAGCAATAATCCACACGGAATAACCGCCGTCAGGACTCTATTTTGCTGTTTTTCTGACGAATAAAAACTATTACCCGACTTTCGGTTACCAGGCTGTTTTTCGGAAACGAAATTATGGGTTTTTCGCCGAGTTTACCGTTGCCCTGACCCCGTGAATTGCTATAATGACTCTCTGAATTGGATCAGGGGGCGTGGTGTAACGGGAGCACGGCGCGGTCGCATCGCGCAAATAGGGGTTCGATTCCCCTCGCCTCCAGTTCTGTTCCCATCTGTTGTGTACCCATTGGGTATAACAGCAAGCCCCCTTGAGATAAATATGAATTACCGGCATAATATTGCAGTTGAATGTTAGTCGAAACTCATTTTGTCAGAGCGAAAAAATGATTGAGCTTACTTTTTTAGGAACCGGCACCAGCCAGGGCATCCCGATAATCAATTGCGATTGCCCCGTCTGTCGCAGCGACGATCCCCGCGATCAGCGTCTGCGCACCAGTGTGCTGGTCACCCTCGACAGTCACAATGTCCTCATCGACGCCACCCCCGAACTGCGCCTGCAATGCCTCCAAAACGATGTCCGCCACCTGGACGCCGTACTGCTGACCCACACTCATGCCGACCACATTTTCGGCATGGACGATTTACGTCGTTTCACCCAGAGTCAGGCCCGCCCCCTCGACATCTACGCCGGCACCGACCACCTGCCCGCCCTGGAAAAGATTTTCGGCTACGCCCGCTACGACCGTTCCAGCAGCAATCCCGATCTGCCCCACCTCAATTTCAATCCAATCGACGGACCGTTCGATTTATTCAGCCACCGGATAACTCCCCATTCCATGCCCCACGGCAGTTCCCGCGTGCTCAGCTACCGCATCGGTCCGCTCGCCTATTGCACCGATATCTCTGCCATGAGCGATCAGGTTGTAAATGACCTCCAGGGACTCCGAATCCTCGTTCTGGGAGCATTGCGCCCCTGGCCTCACCCCGGACATCTGTCCATCAACCAGGCCGTCGAGTTGGCACACCGAATAAATGCCGAACAAACTTACCTCGTCCACATGAGCCACCACGTCAGCCATCAGCAAACCCAAAAAAACCTCCCTCAAGGCATTCAATTAGCCTGGGACGGCCTGAAAATCTCCATCGAAAAATAATCTACTGTCTACTGACTGATGGGGAAATTTTAATTCTTAAATTCTTTACACATTTCCCGTATTTCTGATATCATCAACCACTCGATAGAGAGAAAAGTAAGGCCCTTTCGCAGAGAGAGAGAACTCGGGTGAAAATTTTGCTTAATCGCATTTTGGCGGTTCTGTTGTGCATATTCTGTGTCAACAGTATGTCACTGGCACGCGCCGTTGTTGACGATAATTTCCAGCAACGCATCCCCGCCAAGGGCATTACTCCCGGGCTGATGGATCCGGTCATCCTTTTTGTCCCTTATCACCTGACCATTGCGGACATTGATGTCCACTTACAGATTACCCATTCCGCGGTTTGCGATCTGATGATTTACCTGGATTCACCCTGGGGCCAAACGGTTCAACTCAAGGACGATGAGTTAATGAGTGAACTCTGGCCGCCCGGCACACAAACTCCCAACATGTTCGGCACCATTTTTGACGACGAAGCTGATTTTCGCCAGTATCAAGGCCAACCTCCTTATCGTAGCAGGTTTCAGCCCGCCCTCGGTCAGTCATTATCCCGGCTGGATGGCCACGATGCTTATGGAAACTGGACCCTGAGAATCGGAGATATCGCCGAAGCCGACATCGGCACCCTGGATTATTTAGCTCTGGATTTTGAACTCATTTACACTCCCGAACCCACCAGCCTGTTATTCCTGGCAACAGCCACACTTTTTGCCCGACTGAAATCCAGACACCCAGTTCGTTGAATTACGACGGCATCTGTATTATTAAGCCCCCGCTGCTAGGCGGGGGTTGGAGTCGGGTGGCATGCTTACGCCCGTCTTCGGGTTTAAGCATGCTCTTTACCGTTTAGCCCTCGGTTTCACCGGGGGTTCGAACGCCCATCGTCATTCGTTATTCTTCATTGATTCGGCATTCTGACTTCGTCATTCGTCATTACTTTCATGCTCTCCTTGTTGAGCCAAACCGTAAACAGTACCACCCCAATCTCTATTTGCCTTCTACCTGCCTCATATGGTACTCTATTGGCCATGAAATTACGGATTCTGCAATTAATTACCGACCTCGAAATCGGCGGTGCCCCGTTCATGGTCCGGGACCTGGCTCTGGGCCTGCACGCCGACAACCGCTTTGACGTTCACGTCGCCTGCCTGGCTCCACCCGGCCACGTCGCCCGCGAACTCAACTCCCGCGGCGTAACCACCCACTGCCTCAATGCAAAAAGCCCCTGGGATTTCCGCGTATTCTATCGCTTAGCCGCCCTCATTACCCGTTTCCAGCCGAACATCCTCCATTGCCATCTGCTCCACGCCAACGTCGTCGGCCGCCTTATCGGTTCAGCCCTGAACGTCCGGCACATCATCGCCACCGTCCACACCGCCGAACGTCAGAAGCTCTGGCACCTCACCGCCGAAAACCTCACCTGCCGCCTCAGTCGTCTGACAGTCTGCGTCTCGCCCTCAGTTCGCGACCATCTCAAACTCCACGCCCACATCTCCGACCGCTACCTCAAAACCATCCACAACGGCATCGACACCCAAAAATTCATCAACGCCACCCCAGCCGATCTGACTCAATTCAATCTTTCCAAAAACATCCCCACCCTCATTTTCGTTGGCCGACTCGACCCCGTCAAATCTGTCGATCAAATAATTCAAGCCGTCTCCCAACTCAATCAACAAAATCACCCTTGTCAACTTCTCATCGTCGGCGACGGCCCCGAACGAATGTCGCTTGAAAAACTCACAAATAATCTGAACCTCACCGACCGCGTAAAATTCGCCGGCATGAAAACAGACGTTCCCTCCTTACTCAAAGCCGCCGACCTTTTCATCCAGCCCAGCAAAACCGAAGGCCTCCCCCTGGTAACCCTCGAAGCCATGGCTGCCGGAATCCCCATCGTTGCTTCCCGAACCGCCGGCATCATCGACCTCCTCGATCACCAAAAGTCCGCCCTGCTTACCCCTCCCGGCAACCAGAACTCCCTGACCCACTCAATCCAACAACTGCTAACCAACCCCACCCAAGCCCAAAAACTAAGCCGTACCGCCCAACAACACGTTCTCAAAAACTTCTCCAGCCAAGCCATGTTCCACGCCTACACCGATCTCTACCAAAACCTCTGCTGACACATGATTGCTCCCTTGCGTATCACAAAACCCAAAAAGCCCCCGCTGCCAGGCGGGGGTCCGTACCTGCTCTGACACAATCCCTCCGACTCGACTTGTCATGCCCGACTTGACCTGCCGCGACGGGCGCGAGCACGGCGGGTCGGGCATCCAGCAGTTCATACCGTTGGGTGGCATGCTCAAGTACTCTTGAGCATGTCTTTACATATTTAGCCTCGCGTTTTACGCGGGGTTTTGTTAGCCTACAATCTCGGCCGCATGGCATTTCCATCTGATTTGAGTATATAATACCATTGGGTATAACCACGATTTAATCGGAGGATATTGATAATGGATTGTCTGACAACACTGGAGTCAAGACGTCGATCAATTGCAAAATCACTTCTATGGCGTTTGATCGGCATTGTCTGGACCTGGGTCGGGGCCTACTTTATTTTACTGCTCACGCCGCAAAAATTTAGAAGCGCATCACTAATGGCTACTGCCATAGTTATATATCATCATTCGACCCGCATGATTATGTACTACTTTTACGAGCGAATATGGAACAAAATCCGCTGGGGCAGAATTGACAAAGATAATCTGTAAACGATGGGTGGCGCCGCCAAGTACTCTTGGGGGTGGTCTTTTCTGTTGTAGCCCGGGCCGTGCCCGCCACCCCGCCTGTCTTTTTGAATCCTCCCCTTTTTAGCCCCTCGGCCCGTCCGAGGGGTGAAATACCCGCATTCCCACTAAACCCAAAAAGCCCCCGCTGCCAGGCGGGGGTAAACATGTACCGC
>DAOWAK010000124.1 GCA_030634605.1 Sedimentisphaerales bacterium | reverse complement strand
CGTCGCCAAAAAAATCACCGCCCGCTGCCAGCGACTGACAACTGAGATTCAGGAAATGCTGCAACTGGCCAACCTGAGCTCATCCAGCCAGAAACAGAAAAATTGGGCCCAACTGGATTGCGCGGTGGTTTTACACTGGTGCATTTCCCAGGTCGAATCGATCGCCCGCGAACGTAAGATTACCATTACAACTGACATTCAACCTTTCACTTTCGCGGCGGTGGAAGATCACCTGAAAATGCTTTTCGTCAACCTGATCGCCAATGCGGTTCGTTATTCCAATCAAAAAGGTCAGGTCCGCATAACCAGCCAGATTGAACCAAGCGGCCAGGTGGTAGTTACAATTACCGATAAGGGCATTGGTATCCCGCCGGAAAAACTACCGAAAATTTTCAACGAGCACTACCGCACTAACGAAGCGGTCCGTCATAACAAAGAATCTTCCGGGCTGGGGCTGGCAATTGTTAAGCAAGTCGCCCAGATGCACAACATTAAAATCCAGGTTCAAAGTCAACTCGGTCAGGGAACTACATTCACATTATACTTCCCGGCAGTTGTCGAAAAAAACATTACTCAGGACCAATCAAACAAGGACAGCCAAGATGGCATATCTGTTAATCGTGGATGATGATGACGATTTCTGCGCGGCGACTGCTATGATGCTGCGCAAACTCGGGCATGAAGTTCAAACCGAACCCAGCCCTGAAAAGGCCTTGGCCCAGATGGAGAAACGCCGGCCCGAACTGGTTCTGCTGGACGTAATGTTTCCGGAAGACGATTCAGCTGGATTCGAACTGGCCCGGCACATGAAATGCTCATCGGAAAAACTGAAAAACATTCCCCTGATAATGCTCACCGCCCTGAAATCCGATTCCCCCCTGGGCTTCATTGATTGCGGAACGAACGAACCGGATTTGCCCGCGGTCTATTTCCT
The DNA here is from genome assembly GCA_030634605.1 of Sedimentisphaerales bacterium. GTDB lineage: Bacteria > Planctomycetota > Phycisphaerae > Sedimentisphaerales > SM23-30 > JAFGSR01. Next base: position 4,388 of record DAOWAK010000124.1, on the reverse strand, counting down.
GGAAAAGCCCATTAAGTTCGGCACCCTTATCAGCAAAATCAATTCTTTACTTACTTAGACCTGACAAATAATCCAATTTTTATAAAAATCCCGCATTCCCTTAATTTTGGGCCACCCAAATATTTTGGGCCAAGTAATATTTACATAAATGCTTAAAATATCATTAGATATGTCACGAACAGGTTTTCAAAAACAGCCCTGTCCTGGAAAACTTTCAAAATGCCCTGATATCCACCGACAAACTAAAATTTTAGTCCGATAATTATCTCCGTACTAACTACTTTATCGATAATAAAGTTTTCAAACCCGGCTTTTTCGGCCCAGGAAACCCTCCGATTCTCCTCGTGGCAAAGTGTTATATTAAAATAACTTACGTGCTTGCAACAGATCCCATCTCCCATAACCGCCGACCAAAATGGCAAATCTGTCCATAAGCCAAAATACAACTCAGCGACAGGCGCCTGACATAACTAAGTAGCAATAAATTCTCAGTTCTATGCAATACACATAGAATGACATGGAATTTTTTATTTATTCACTTGATTTCAGGGCCTGCCAGGGAATAGAATGGATGAGCCTTTCGAAGGTTTCCTGGACCAGATGTTCAGTTTTAACGAACGAGCTTTTACGAAAGGGCTTTGCCTGAAGTTAATGTTTTGAACTATTTTTGCTAAGTATAGGTAATTTACATCGTGAGGCCTAGACCTCAGAGCAGCAATTAATGTTTTTTCAAGTCCTCGAAAGGAGCCGATTGTGAAAAAAAAACAAGCGCTGGTTATTTTTGGATTATTGTTGGCGACCACATTAATAATGGTCGCCGGTTGTTCCTCTTATCCGACCAGGTTCGGAGTCTTACACGGGGGGCACATCAGCCGTGAACATGGCAAACCCATGGAGGGGGGCTACTATTCGGACTTCGATCCCCAGGCTGCAACCCTGGAAGTTACTCCACTGGAAGACACCAACCCGGTGCAAACTCAGCACGTCCTGATAGCAACCGTTAAAGACGCCGAGGGCAATCCGCTTACCGGAAGACGCGTCGAGTGGATGATCGCCGAAGGCAGTGTCGGTTCAATTGTTGAAGTGGACGAAAGCGGCTGGTACAACACCCGCGGGCATAAAGTTGACAATAAATTTGCTGTCAGCCATACCAACTACGGTGATCATGTCCTGACCCGCGGCAACAACGACCCCTCGGACGATGTTCATCTGAAAAAAGGCCAAACCTGGCTGACAATTACTTCGCCGATTGAAGGCGACACCCACGTAGTTGCCTATGCCCCTGCCATTTTCGACTGGGACAAACACAAAGTATTTGCCGTCAAACACTGGAACGATGCCACCTGGGAATGGCCTCCTAACGCGACCAACCCCATCGGCACTACGCACGACATGCAAGTCAAAGTTACGCAGTTCTCCGACGGCACCCCGCTACCGGGCGTAATTGTCAATTTCAAGATTGTCAGCGGCCCCGACGCCAAGTTTGATCCCTCCGGAAAAAAAGCGATTTCGGTCAAGACCGACGCCATGGGCGTCGCCAAGGTTAAACTGGCCCAGGCCAGACCGGTTGAAGGCCAAAACGTCATCGAGATGGAAATCATTCGCGAACAGTGCGGCGAATGCAACCCGGCTATGCGTCTGGCAGTGGGCAAGATGACCAAAACCTGGGTCGGTCCCCGGATCGGCATCAAAAAAACCGCACCCGCCAAGGCCGGTGTCGGTGATACAATTACATATAACATCACCGTCAACAATCCCGGTAAAGCAGTCGCGACTAACGTGATGGTTGTCGATGTCTTACCGGCCGGTATTACTTATGTTTCGAGTACGCCTGCTGCCCGCGTAGCCGGCCAGAAACTGCAATGGTCGCTGGGCAGCCTGACTAAACAGCAGAGCAAAGCGATTGCTGTCAAAGTCAAGGCCACCAAGACCGGCACGTTCGAAAACTGTGCCGACGTTACTGCGAACAACAACCTCAAAGCCAACGCCTGTGCGACGACGGTGGTAACGGCTCCCAAGCTGGCACTTACCAAAACCGGACCGGCTGAGGTTCTGGTCTGTGAGACGATCACTTACACGGTTACCGTAACCAACAACGGTGACGGACCGGCAGCCAACGTCAAAGTCTCTGACAAACTGCCCGCGGGTCTCAAGACCACGGACGGCCAGACCTCTGTCGTTGTTAACGCCGGCACCCTGCAACCGGGCCAGTCCAAGAAAGCCACCTACAAGGTTACGGCTGCCAAGAAGGGTACCTACAACAATACAGCTGTCGCTACCGGTGATGGTAATCTCAAAGCCGAAGCGACCCATAAACTTGTTGTCAAGGAACCTGTTCTGGTGCTCACCAAGACCGGACCGGCTGAACGTTACGTCAACCGTAACGCCACCTATGAAATCACCATCACCAATAAGGGTGACGGCGACGCCCGGAACGCCATTATGACAGACACCATTCCATCCGGAATGACCTTTGTCAGTGCTACCGGCGGCGGCACTTTCGCTGATGGCAAGGTAAACTGGAACCTGGGTACTCTGGCTCCGAATGTCACTAAGAAAGTTTCACTAACTCTCAAGGCTACCCGAATCGGTAACATAAAGAACCGGGTGACCGCCGAAGCTCTCTGCGTGAACGCTCAAGCCGAGACTTCCACAAAGATAACCGGTATCGCAGCGATACTGCTTGAAGTGGTTGACCTGGAAGACCCGATCGAAATAGGCACCAATGAAACCTACGTCATCACGGTTACCAACCAGGGTTCCGCAGTTGGCACCGGCATCAAGGTTGTCGCCACACTGCCCGCTGAGCTGGCTTATGTCTCCAGCAGCGGCCCGACAACTGCAGCCGTTGCCGGTAAGGTAATAACTTTCGCACCGTTGGCCAATCTGGCACCCAAAGCCAAAGCCACTTATCGGCTCGTGGTCAAGGGCATCGGTGCCGGCGATGTGCGTTTCAAGATTGAACTTAACAGCGACCAGATGACCAGTCCTGTTATGGAAACCGAAAGCACGCACATCTATAAATAACGTGTTAACTCTGTTCACCTGAACAGGGGACCGTTAAAAAACAAAAAGGAACGTCGGATTCGTCCGGCGTTCCTTTTTTTTTATCTGTAAATCTGAACTGTAAGTCCGACCTTCCTGGCTGGATAAATTACTGCTGCCTGGCGTCCCTGAACGACTATCGCGATTCCGCCCGGGCGGGAAACAACTTGCGTGAATATTTATTCAGCAGATTTTGAGTTTGCGGCTGATCTGAATTCAACTCCAGCGATCGACGCCAGTAGTCCAACGCCTGCCGGGCCAAATCCTTATTCTGCTTATCCTTGAAGTACATCATCATCGACGTCACCCCCATCCCACTATAACCCTTGAAACTTTCCGGTTCAACCTGAACCGCTTTTTCGTAACTGCTCATTGCCCGGTCATACTCTTTCCGTTTCAGCAGGCAAAAACCCAGTACCACATGAGCGCCGGGGTCTTCAGGTGCTGCTTCAACTGCTTTCTCCAGAATCATCAGCGCCGGATCCAGACGATCCATATTGATATAAGCCGTCCCCAGACTCAACATCACCCCAACCTGTCCGCCATCAACTTCCAGCGCCTGCTTGTAGGCGTTAATAGCCTGATAATTATCACCCGTCTTGCGATAAATATCACCGACACTGGCCATGATCTCTTCATTGTCCGGATCCAGAGACGCAGCTTTTTGACAATACACCGCCGCCTGCTCGTAATTCTCGGTCTCATAATAACAAACCCCCAGCCCGAAATTAGCATCAACGCTGTCCGGCTCCAGCTGCGTCGCCCGGTAATACACGGTTATGGCGTCCGCAAATCGTTTGAGTGTTTGATAGACCTGCCCCAGATTGAGGTGATCTTTGAAAGCCCACGCGTCCAGCCGGCAGGCGTTTTCGTAAGCAACCGCCGCCTCGTCGAAATTGCCCCGCTCCCGCTGCATATCACCCAGCATCGAATAGCCCATCGCAAAGCCGTGATCCCACTGCACCGCCGCTTCCAGTTCCTTGATGGCTTCTTCAGTCTGCTGATTCTGACGCATGATCGTCGCGTCAACGTAATGATCCACCGCTTTTGCCTTGGACAGCCACGGAACGCCGGAAACCCGACACCCGACACAACAACATTGTGAAACCATCAAAATCCCGAGCGTAATCTGAAATTTAGTTGAATTTTTCATGCCCGGAAATCTAACCGATGATTAGCGCATCGTCAACGGTTTTCACGTCGGGATTTCTCGGCCCCAGCTATGATGCTGCCGGCCGGAACGAAGGATCCAGTTTGTAACCGTCAATTTTCTGCAGCTTCGCCTGGCACAATATCCCGCCCAACGTCGGAATCAGCAGCAAACCCGGCAACAAAAACACATG
>DAOWAK010000273.1 GCA_030634605.1 Sedimentisphaerales bacterium | reverse complement strand
TAGGCGCATCGCCCCAAAGCATTTCCAAATCGTAAAACTTACGATACTCCTTTTCGAACAGATGCACCACCACGTCAAAAAAATCGACAATGGTCCAACAGCCCTGCTGGAGTCCGGCCCGACTGTAAACCCTGGAGTTCAGCTCCTTGCCCAGCCCTTCAATCTCCTTGGCCACCGCCCGCATCTGCTGCGCACTGGTGCCCGTGCAAATCACAAAATGATTCGCCACCGGACTGCGCTCCGCCAGTTCCATAATCACAATATCATCACAATGTCGGCCATCTGCCAATCGAGCAATTTCACAGGCCAACGCCCGACTCTTAATTACCGATTCGCTAGATACAGCAGACCTCGAAGTATCACTTGCTTTTTCCTGCTTTGCCACTATTATTCTTTAACCTCAAACTCGGCGTCAATCACGTCGTCATCGTCTTTCTTTTTCTCCTGGGCCTGGGTGTCCGCAGCTGCTTCCGGACCGCCGCCCGCCGCCTGCTGTTGCGCCGCAGCCTGTTCGTAGAGAATCTTACCTATCGTCTGGCTGGCGGTAGCGACCGCTTCCATCGCGTTACGAATAGCGGTGGCGTCTTCCGATTTAGAAGCTTCTTTCAAATCGTTAATAGCGGCTTCGACTTTGGCTCTTTCGTCCGCCGGAACCTTCTCGCCATGTTCTTTGAGAGTGCTTTCCGTCGAATAAATCAACTGATCCGCCTGATTCTTGGCGTCTATCGCTTCACGCCGCTTTTTGTCTTCCTCGGCATGTTGCTCAGCTTCTTTGGTCATTTGGCCGATTTCATCATCGCTCAGACCGGAAGAACCATTGATTTCGATTTTGTGCTCTTTGCTGGTTGCCATATCCTTGGCGGTGACATTCAAAATACCGTTGGCGTCGATATCAAAAGAAACTTCAATCTGCGGCAATCCCCGCGGGGCCGGCGGAATACCCGCCAACTGAAAACGACCCAGCGTCCGGTTGTCCTGGGAAAATTCCCGTTCGCCCTGCAGCACATGAATATCCACCGAGGTCTGACTGTCAGCAGCTGTGCTGAAAATTTCTTTCTTCGACGTGGGAATCGTGGTGTTGCGCTCGATCAACTTGGTCATCACCCCGCCGAGCGTTTCCACGCCCAGCGACAGCGGCGTAACATCCAGCAGCAAAATGTCTTTCACATCACCAGCCAGCACACCACCCTGAATGGCAGCGCCAATGGCCACCACTTCGTCAGGATTGATACTGCGATTGGGTTCCTTGCCGAAGATTTCCTTGACCAGTTCCGCAACTTTCGGAATCCGGATCGATCCACCCACCAGAACCACCTCGGCAATTTCACCGGCGGCAAGCTTGGCATCCTGCAGAGCTTTTTCACACGGAATTCTCAGCCGGGAAAGCACTTCAGAAATCAATTGCTCAAAAGTGCTGCGATTGATGGTCATCTGCAGGTGTTTCGGACCGGACTGATCCGCCGTGATAAACGGCAGATTGATGGTGGATTCCAGCGAAGTGCTTAATTCGCATTTGGTTTTTTCGGCAGCTTCTTTGAGTCGCTGATGAGCCATCGAATCGGTCCGCAGATCAATGCCTTCGGTCTTCTTGAATTCATCGGCAATGTAATTGATCAGAATCTCGTCGATGTCGTCGCCGCCCAGGTGCGTATCGCCGTTGGTGCTGAGCACTTCAAAGACGTTATCGCCGATATCCAGGATGGAAATATCAAAAGTCCCGCCGCCGAAATCAAAGACCACGATCTTTTCGTTGGCTTTCTTTTCCAGACCATAAGCCAACGCCGCCGCGGTGGGCTCGTTGATAATCCGCTCGACCTGCAACCCGGCGATCTGGCCGGCGTCCTTGGTGGCCTGCCGCTGGGCGTCGTTAAAGTAGGCCGGCACAGTAATTACGGCGCGCTCGACTTTTTCGCCGAGGTAATCTTCAGCGGTTTTTTTCAAATCCTGCAGCACAATAGCTGACAATTCCGGCGGAGTGTACTGCTTGCCGCGAATATCAACTTTTACCAGTTCGTCGGGGCCGCCTACGATTTTGTAGGGTACGATTTTCTCCTCAGAAGCCACTTCATTGTGCCGACGGCCCATGAAGCGCTTGATGGAGTAAACGGTATTTTCGGCGTTGGTAACCTGCTGGTGGCGGGCGATCTGGCCGACGAGCCGCTCGCCTTTATCCGTAAACCCAATAACAGAAGGGGTTAACCGCGCGCCCTGGGCATTTACCAGCACCTTGGGAGTGGTGCCTTCCAGTACCGAAACCACCGAATTAGTTGTCCCCAAATCAATTCCAATTATCTTTCCACTCGCCATAGTCCGTATCTCCTTGAACAGAAATTATTCCATTATATTGTCATATATACATAAAGAGCAAAGACCATGCCAGCGGGCGGTCGGCTTCGCATCTCTTTATATTTCAAGCACTTACAGTTTTTAGTTTGGTTTGTTGTTCCAATATTTTCATGCCAACCCGGCAGAGTTTTATGGTGTTAACTGCCAAAACAGCAAAATGGCTGGGCTATGTTGGTTGGTTGGGATGAGCTGGCAAGAACCCCGCGTTTCCACGCGAGGCTCGTTTGGGGGTAGAAAGTTGTTGCGGAAATGGTTCGAAATGAACCGAAAATGAGCGTAATTATCATTAAAAAAACGCCGCGGAAACGGTAGCATTATTCGATGCGTGGGGTCCAATATGCAGCCGAAAGCGCGGCGCTAAAAGCGGGCTAAAAGCGTGGCAAAAGCGCGAAAAGATCAAATTGAGTGCGAAAAGTGTAGTAGAAGTTGGGTAGTAATTGAGAGAAATCGATGAGAAATGAGGCAAAGTTGGGGGTTTTTTCGAGTTTTTGGCGATTTTT
>DAOWAK010000110.1 GCA_030634605.1 Sedimentisphaerales bacterium | reverse complement strand
TGAGCCGTCGGCGGGAGCGGATCGAGGAACGCTGGCGTTTCTGGTGGATGCTTACGCGGAAGAGGAAGTGCGGGGCGAGAAACGTAACGTGCTGCGTTTTCATCCGACGTTGGCACCGATTAAGGTGGCGGTGTTTCCGTTGGTTAAGAAGGAAGGGATGCCGGACCGGGCCAGGGCGATTTATAATGATCTGCGGGGATATTTCAGTTGTTATTATGATGAGAAATCAGCGGTGGGTCGGCGCTATCGTCGGCAGGATGAAGCGGGGACGCCTTATTGCGTTACTGTTGACGGCCAGACGGCTGAGGATAACACGGTTACACTGCGGGACCGGGACTCCATGGAGCAGACCCGTGTGAGTTGCGATAAACTTTTGGGGCTACTGCGTGAGAAACTGGATCTGTAAATTGTCAATGATTCCAATAATAAACGGAACCTCTAAAAATTGCTTTTCTGCTTACCGAAACATAGATTTCAAAGACTCAGCATGGGCTGAAGCCCATCCTACAGGAGTTATTAGAAATACCCTGAAACCATAAAGAGAAGGTCTATGCAAAATCAACATATCAAAATCAGTGAGATGGGGCGGCATGTTGGCGAGGAAGTTTTACTGAAGGGTTGGTTGAGTAAGTCGCGGGCGGGAGGTAAGGTTCAGTTTTTGATGGTTCGTGACGGGAGTGGGCTTTGTCAGGCGGTGATGGAGAAGAGCGAAGCTAACGGGGAGTTGTTTGGTGAGGTTAAGCACCTGGGTCAGGAATCGTCGCTTGAGGTGGCGGGGGTGGTACGGGAGGAGCCGCGTAGTGTAGGGGGTTATGAGCTGGCGGTGAACGATGTGCGGATTGTGCATAAGACGGAGGATTATCCGATTACGCCGAAGCCGCACGGGCCGGACTTTTTGATGAAGAATCGTCATTTGCACCTGCGCAGTCGCAAACAGTGGGCTTTGGCACGGGTGCGGCACAGCGTGATCGAAGCGATACGTGATTTTTTCAACAACAACGGTTTTGTGCTGATCGATACGCCGATTTTCGCTCCGGCAGCGGGCGAGGGGGAACAGACGCTGTTTAATGTGGATTATTTTGGTGAGCAAGTGGCGTTGGCGCAGACGGGGCAGTTGTACCTGGAAGCGGCGGCGCTTAGTCATGGAAAAGTTTATTGTTTTGGGCCGACGTTTCGGGCGGAAAAGAGTAAGACGCGGCGGCATCTGACGGAGTTCTGGATGGTGGAGCCGGAGATTGCCTATGTCGATCTGGACGGGCTGCTGGAAGTGGCGGAGAATTTTGTTACGCACATTATTCAGCACACCTTGAAGCATCGTCGCGATGAGCTGGAAATTCTTGAGCGGGACACATCTAGTTTGGAAAAGATACAGGTGCCGTTTTATCGTTTGAGTTATTCGGATGCGGTAGAGATGCTGCACAGCGAAAAAGCTCAGGATTATTTGCAGGGGCAACTGAAGGAGAAGCGGGGGCAGCTTGAGGAGTTGCAAAGCAGTATTGAGCAGTTGACGGAAGAGCAAAAGGCCGCGAAGAAGCAGTGGCAAAAAGACAAGCTGACGCATCAGATTACCCAGGCCCGCGAGCAGACTGGTGAATTGACGGAGCAGATCAAGAACATACCCCTGCACATGGAGTTGGCGAAGAACTTTAAGTGGGGCAAGGATCTGGGGGGTTCGGACGAGACGATAATTTCGAATCTGCATGATCGGCCGGTGTTTGTGCATCGTTATCCGAAGGAGATCAAGGCTTTTTATATGAAGCCGGACGAGGAAGATTCGCGGGTGGTGATGAACTTTGATTGCCTGGCTCCGCAGGGGTACGGCGAGATTATTGGCGGTTCCATGCGAGAGGACAGTTACGAGGCGCTGCTGGGTCGGATTCGTGAGCTGGACTATGAGGAAGCGGACTATCAGTGGTATCTGGATTTGCGGCGTTACGGCTCGGTGCCGCATGGCGGTTTTGGTTTGGGCGTGGAGCGGACGGTGGCGTGGCTGACGGGAACGAAACACATACGCGAAACCATTGCCTATCCGAGGATGATGGGCAAGATTTATCCGTAATATGAATTCAAAAATCCTAAATTCTAAACTCTAAGCTTGTCCTCGACCCGATCGGGGATCCAAAACAAATTCAAATTCTCAAAACCCAAAATTCAAAACGGCACAACCAGAACAGATACTGAATCACCGGCGTGCAAAACTTGGCGGTGGCACCCGGCGTGGCGATTCTGACCCCCGCCTGGCGGCTGGGGGCTTTTTGACGGAGATTATTTATTTCTGTAAACAGTCACACAAAATTTACGTAATCGAAGGTGAAAATCACTTTTGCGAAGGGAAATTAATATGAATCGACGTTCGTTTTTGAAGAAGATTGGTGTAGCGTCGCTGTCGGTTTTTCCTTTGGCTTGTGTTTCTCCGGCGCGGATGAGGGCTAAGCGGGGGCGGCCGAATATTTTGTTTATTTTTTCTGACGATCACGCTTATCAGGCAATCAGCGCTTACGGATCCAAAATAAACCAGACGCCCAATATTGACCGGATCGGGGCGGAGGGGGCGATTCTGGATAATTGTTATTGTTGCAACTCCATTTGCGCGCCGAGCCGAGCGACGGTGCTGACGGGCAAACACAGTCATGCTAATGGGTTGCGGACCAATGGCAACCGGTTTGACGGCGGTCAGCAGACGGTGGCCAAGCTAATGCAAGAGGCTGGTTATCAGACGGCGATGATCGGCAAATGGCATCTGAAGACTGATCCGACCGGTTTTGACCATTGGGAGATTCTGCCGGGGCAGGGAAGCTACTACAATCCGGATTTCCGCGGCAGCAGCGAAGGCAAGAAGCGCTACACCGGTTATGTGACCGATATTACTACCGATCTGGCGTTGGACTGGCTGGAGCAGAAACGTGATAAAGACAAGCCTTTCATGCTGATGTGTCAACACAAAGCGCCGCACCGCACCTGGTCGCCCGGTCCGAAACATCTTAACATGTACGATGATGTAACGATTCCGGAACCTTCGAATCTGTTTGACGATTATGCCAACCGCAGTTCCAGTCTCAAGAAAAATGAAATGTCCATCGCGGGTCATTTAATATACCCTTATGACCTGAAGCTTACCGGTTCGAAAAGAAAAGATGCTCTGGGGAGAAACTTTGCCAATCCTGAACTAAAGCGGATGACTCCTGAGCAGAAGCAACGCTGGATGGAAGCCTACGGGCCGAAAAATGAGGCTTTTGCAAAAGCTGAATTGAAAGGTAAGGAGTTGGTTCGCTGGAAATACCAGCGTTACGTCAAGGATTACCTGCGTTGTGTGGCGTCGGTGGATGATAATGTGGGGCGTTTGCTGGACTATCTGGACAGCAACGGTCTGGCGGAGAACACGCTGGTGATTTACAGTTCGGACCAGGGTTTCTATCTGGGTGAGCACGGCTGGTATGACAAGCGGTGGATGTATGAGGAATCTTTTCGGATGCCGTTTTTGGCACGGTGGCCGGGGGTAATCAAGGCGGGTAGCCGGAGTTCCAGGCTGGCTCAGAATATTGATTTCGCTCCAACATTCCTGTCAGCTACCAATCAGAGCGTTCCCGATGATATGCAGGGTGTGAGTCTGCTGCCATTGTTGGAAGGTAAAAAACCGTCCGGCTGGCGGAAAAGTATTTACTATCATTACTATGAAAAGGGTGAACACAACGTCCCGAGGCATTACGGGGTGCGGACCGAGCGTTACAAATTGATTCACTATTACGATCTGGGTGAATGGGAGTTGTTCGACCTGGAGAATGATCCGCGTGAAATGAAAAGTCTGTATGCCGATCCCGCTTATGAATCGGTGCGTGAGGAGTTGCTGGCGGAGTTGCGGAAGCTGGAGAAACAATACCAGGTGCCGAGTTGATATTGTTCGGTGCAGGTTTTCCGGCACGAGAACCACAATTTGTCAACGATAACTTTTGGTTGTTTTTCGCGACATAAAAAGCGGTCAGATTAATATTTACGGGATCAGTGCGCTTGCAATAATGTTTGTGATCGGTATAATGTGAGCATGCGAACTCCGCGTAATCATGATCGAGATAGAGAAATGCCGATTGATAAGGCGGCAGAGGCTGCGGCACGTCTGAATCGCAAGGTTCGCCGGCTGAATAAAGAGCTGACCTCGGTGCGTGAAACTTCGAGGTTATTTACCCGGCCGCTGGATTTGACGCAGGTTTTGGAGACGGTGGTCAAGACAGTGGCCCAGGCGATTGGTGCGGATGCGGCGGGGTTGCGGCTGCTGGATGAGGAGGCGGGGCAGCTGAATCTGGAAGCGACGTATGGATTAAGCCAGGCCTATATCAGCAAGGGTCCGGTTACCTCCAGCGAGAGCACCTTAAATATGCGGGCTTTGCAGGGTGAGCCAATCGTAGTGGAAGACATGCAGGGCGATCAACATTTTAAGAGGTATCACGAGGATGTTGTTCGGGAAGGGCTGGTAAGCAATTTAACGATTGGTCTGACTTACAAGGACCAGGGGATTGGAACACTGCGGCTGTACAGTAAAAAGCGGCGGCGGTTTTCTGCTGATGACATTTCGGTGGCCCAGACGGTGGCAGCTCAATCGGCAGTGGCGATTGTTAACGCTCGATTGTATGCTGAAGCTTTGGAAGCGGATCGGTTGAATCGACAGTTGAAGCTGGCTGGTGATGTACAGAGGCATCTGATCCCACAGAAAGCACCGGAGATTTCTGGGCTGGATATCAGCGGTTTGTATGTGCCTTGCCACGAAGTGGGGGGTGATTTTTATGATTATATCACTTTGCCAGGCGAGCGGGTTTTGCTGGCGATTGGCGATGTGATGGGTAAGGGGGTGGCGGCATCGTTGACAATGGCGTCGCTGCGTTCGTCGTTGCGGGCTTATGCTGAGCAGTTCGAGGAGTTGGGCGAGTTGGTCGGTCGGGTGAACCGGTTGTTTTGTCACGATAATGAGGCAGGTGAGTTTGCGACATTGTTTTGTGCGGTGGTCGATCAGCGGGCCTCGACGATAACGTATTGTAATTGTGGGCATGATCCTCCGGTTTTGCTGCGTGGTAATGAGGTGTTGAACCTGGTGGAGGGCGGGACCATTGTCGGGCTGGATGCGGGGAATCGTTTTGAAGCTCGCCAGCGGTCTCTGGCGGCGGGCGATATGCTGATAATGTACACGGACGGATTGGCGGACGCGGTGAATTTTGAGCGGGAGTCGTTTGGTCGTGAGAGGGTCATCGAGGCGGCCCGGCAGTCGGCCCAGATGAGTGCGGAGCGCGCGGCCAAGAACATTTTATGGCTAATGAGGAAATTTACCGGTTTGACGCCGCGTTTCGACGACACTGCTTTGGTAGTTATGAAAAAAATAAGCTGATGAGGTTGAATTATGGCTAAGAAAAGCTGGCAAAGTCGCATGAGCGGTGCGGTTGATGAGTTGGCGGTGGATTTTGTGGAATCGATCAGCTTGGTTTGGCGTTTGTATAAGTATGATAATGTGGGCAGTATCGCACATGCTAAGATGCTGAGTGAGTAGGGGCTTATC
>DAOWAK010000289.1 GCA_030634605.1 Sedimentisphaerales bacterium | reverse complement strand
TTCGAGAGCGTTGTGATATACGGGCGGACCACGCCGGAGGGCATGGTCGTTACCTGCGTGGTGGTCGAGCGTGATCTCGTATCCAGCGTGACGTTCGTTCACAACAGGGCCTTCACGTTCACGGAATTGCTCAAGGAAGTGGCGCTGTTTGCGGAACGGTCCGATATTAACGAGGAAATTTCCCGGTTATTGAGCCATACTGAGCAGTTCCATGACGTTTGCCATCGGGAGGAGCAGGCGGGCCGCAGGCTGGATTTTCTGGCCCAGGAGATGCTTCGCGAGGCCAACACCATCGCCAGCAAAGCCAACGACTCGGAAATCAGCCATCATGTTGTGGAGATCAAAGTTGCGATTGACCGGCTCAAAGAACAGGTGCAAAACGTAGAATAAAGATGAAACAACCAGGCGGTTCGGACAATGTCGGCAGGTTATTCGTTATCAGCGGCCCCAGCGGTTCCGGCAAAAGCACCCTGACACGGGCGACTGTCGAGCGAACCGGAGCGTACCTGAGTGTTTCGGCCACCACCCGGGAAGCGGGTGAAAGCGAGCAGGATTGACTGGATTATTTTTTTCTCAGTACCGAAGAATTTGAGAAAAAAATCCAGGCGGATCAGTTTCTGGAGTATGCCCGGGTGTTCGATCATTATTACGGCACACCGGCGGATAATGTAAAAGAAAAGCTCGCGGCGGGAAAAACGGTTCTGCTGGAAATCGACGTGCAGGGCGCGATGCAGGTTTTTGAGAAATTTCCGGACGCAACGGGCATTCTGGTGCTGCCGCCTGGTTCGGATGAGTTACGCGGCCGGCTGGAAAATCGTAAACGTGACAAAACTGAGGTTATTGAAAAACGGCTGAAAAAGGCCCAGTGGGAAATCGAACAAGCCCGCTCCGGCGGACGTTATAAACATACTATTGTTAATGATGATTTACAGGAAGCAATCGAAAAGCTGGTAAATTTGATAAAAGGGAGACAGCATTAAATGATTGAAGCATTTAAAGGCGAAGAAATTGTGATGAAAGTTGGCGGTCGCTTTCGCTTGACGGCTCTGATTCAGAGACGGCTAAAGGAGCTGATCGAAGGTGCCCGACCGCTGGTCGAATCCGAAGGCAAGACTCCGCTCGAAATCACGGTCGATGAGATTATGCAAGACAAAATCAGCATCGATTACGACTTAACCAAATCGCTGAATCCACCCACCAAGGAAGAGCTGGCTCAGGAAATTCGCGGCGGCGGCGAATATACTGATGCCACCGGCTAATCTTGAACCACAGGTTATGGCAGAAGAATTGAAAAATTTTGAAATTCTACTGGGCGTTACCGGAGGGATCGCAGCTTATAAGTCCGCACAGTTGTGTTCGGACCTGGTCAAGTGCGGCGCCTCGGTAACGGTAGCCATGACCCAGGCGGCCCGGCAGTTTGTTCGGCCGCTGACCTTTAGTACCTTGTCGGGCCGGTGTGTTTACACGGACATGTTTGACAGCGAACAAATCTACGATGCCCGTCACATCAGCCTGACCCGCCGTGCCGATCTGATTATCGTTGCCCCAGCCACGGCCAACATCCTGGCCAAGATGGCCAACGGAATTGGCGACGATCTGCTGAGCACGCTGTTGATTGCCGCTGAAAGCGATATTATGGTGGCACCGGCCATGAACTTTCGCATGTGGGAAAACCACGCCACCCGAAGAAACGTCGATCAACTGCGTGAATGGGGCTGCCATTTCGTCGGACCGGAATCGGGGCGGCTGGCATGCGGTGAATCGGCCCAGGGGCGGATGAGTGAGCCGCAAACCATTCTGGAAAGAATCATCGAACTGCTCAAGGACAAAAGCCCCAAGTATCAGCCCTGACCGGGAGATCAGCTTTATGCGTTTTCTGATTACCGCCGGGCCCACCCGAGAATATTTTGACACGGTGCGTTTTCTCACCAACGCATCAAGTGGAAAAATGGGTTACGCTTGCGCCGCCGCAGCTTTGGCGGATGGGCATCAGGTTACCCTGATCAGCGGTCCGGTCAATCTCGACAAACCCACCGGGGCCAAGCTTATCCAGGTGACCTCCAGCGAGGAAATGGCCCGAGCGGTGCTAAAGGAATTCAGCAGTTGCGATTGTGTCATCATGACCGCGGCGGTTTGCGATTACCGACCGGCCCGAAAATATTCCAGTAAAATGTCCAAATCGGACGGTCCCCTGTCGATTCAGATGCGGCGCACGACCGACATCCTGGCCCGACTGGGCAAAACCAAAAAAAAACAACTGCTCATCGGCTTTGCGGTTCAGGACAAGAGCCCCCACCAAAACGCCCGCCGGAAACTAACCGAAAAAAATCTCGATGCCATCATCCTGAACCATCCGAAAACGTTCGCGACGGACAAATCTGACTTTGAGATTCTGACCCCCCCGTCGAACTGGCAGAAACTGCCCAGGGTAACCAAAAAAAACCTCGCCACCCGACTCATAAAACTCGCCAATAAACTTTTCTCAAATCAGCTTGGCTAATCCTCAAACTCGCCGAGAAACTGCACCGGCGGCAAAACAGCAACTAACCTAACGTCTTTAT
>DAOWAK010000115.1 GCA_030634605.1 Sedimentisphaerales bacterium | reverse complement strand
TTTAAACGTATAGGAATTTGTATTTAACAGCCTTGTTTATAGCGATTAAGCGACCAACGGGAGCGTCGAAACTCCCTGTGGATCGCGGCGAATCCGGTCCAGCGAAAGCTGGTAATTTATGGAGTGGCGACTGATGAAAAAATCAGAGTCGAGACCTAATGTGACGTTTAAGATGCCGGGATTGGGCCGGATTGTGCCGATATTCATCCAGCACCGAAAATTTATTGTCACCTGCACAGTTCTGGTATTAGTGGCGATGTTCTGCGTGCTGCTGATCCTGGACCCTAAATACGAAGTCAGCACCAGTGTTTTTATTCAGTTTGGTCGGGAAATGACCGCCCCTGCCACGGTAGGCGATGCGTTGGTGATGCCCGCGAGCAAGCGGCCGGAAGATATCATCTCGGAAATCGAGATCATGAAAAGCCGGCATTTGTGGACCGCCTTGGCTAATCACTTCGGTGAAGATTACTTTTTTGGTGAGCCGGAAGCTGTTTCTTTTTTCCAAAAGGTCAAGCGTACTGCCCGGCATGCTTATCGGGCTGTACGGGAAGCAATGAGCGGGACTCTGGTTACCCTGGGCTTCAGGCGTGAACTGACCAAACTGGAACGGGTAGTTATGGCTTTGCAGAACAGCGTCGAGATCGAACCAATTCGCAAATCGGATGTTATTGAAATCAGAATGCGAACTACCGATCCCGATTCCGGGGAAGAGATTCTGGCGAAATTCCTGGAGCTATATCAGGAAAACCATATGAAAGCGCACAAGATTCCCAAAGCCAAGGAATTTTTCCAGGACGAGACGAAATCGCTGCTGAATCGGCTCTGTGAGGCCGAGGCCGCCCGATCAAAATTCAAGGAATCCCAGGGAGTCTGGTTCATTCCGGAGCAACGTAGTTTGCTGCTCGGTTGGGCCAAGGAGATTCGTTCCCGGCAGGTGCAGAAGGAGGTTCTTCTGGCCGGCCTGGATGCTGAAATTATTCAATTGACATCTCAGGCGGATTCGCTGCCGGCAGAACGGCTCAAAACCCGTGAGGAAAAACGTAATCCGGCTCGGGAAAAGCTGGCGTCAATCCTGGTCGATCTGGAATTTCAAAAGCAGGCCCAAGCCAAGAGATTTCAGGATGACAGCCGCGTCATTATCGATCTGCAACGGCAGATTAGCGATACCAAAGTGGCCATGCAGGAAATGTCCGAATATTTGATTGCTTCCAAAGTGATGAGCCAGAACGATCAGCTTATTAAGGTGCAGCAGGCCTTGTTAACCAAAACCAGCGAGCAGGCCGGTTTGCGGGCTCAAGTGAACCAGGGCCGGCAACAATTGTTAAATATTCAGCAGGAACTCAACAAACTCGAATCGGTCGATGTTGAATCAAATCGACTGGACAGAGAAATTGTCCGGCTGGAGATTGATTATTCATTATACGCCGACAATGTGGAAGAAACCCGAATTTCCGAGGCGATGGATATGGCCGAAATATTGAACATCGCGGTAATAGCGCAGCCGTCTTCCTCGCTGCGACCGGTTTCTCCTTCGCTGAAGCTCTGCTTTATTGGAGCGATAATTATCGGCTTCGGCGGTTCAATCGCTCTGATATTTATTATCGATGGTTTACGCCCGGCAGTCAGGTCCCGTCAGGATGTGATGGATTTGTTAGCGGTGCCGGTGTTGGCTAGAATACCTGAGGACAAGAGATTATGACAAAAAAATTAAAAGGTGAGTTACCCCCGAAAGTATTGGAGGAAATGCGTCGGGTTTGTGGCGAGCTAAGCAGCCTGGAATCGACCCGAAGCATAATGCTAACCGCACCGGCAGCGCAGGCCGGGACCACGACCATTACTGCTTGCTTGGGATTTGCTTTGGCAGAGCACGAGAGCGAACGCATTTTGCTCGTCGATGCCAATGTCCGCAATCCCCAACTGCACAAAATGTTGGCTGTGGAATCCGCCCCTGGTTTGTGTGAATGGGATGCCAAAAATCGTCCAAATTACCATGCCTTGCCAGATGCCTCGAATGTTTTTGTGCTCCCCGCGGGAAAAGCAGGGCATGGTCCGGGCTTCTGGGCCGGACACACCCGCAATCTCAAAGCCCTGGCTCGGCGGGTTAAGCAGGAGTTCGATTATATTTTGTGGGACTCAGCCCCCGTGACCAGCTATCCCGATGCCAAAAGCCTGGCCTCCGAAGTGGACGGCGTGCTGGTTGTCGTGGAATCGGACAAAACCCGGATGGATCATCTTAATTATCTGCGTGAACAAATGGTCGCTGCGGATGCAAAATTTGTCGGGGCAATCATGAATCGTAGCGGACGATATCTGCCTGGAGCCGGGGGAAAGAAATAATGGCAGCAACTGAAATGGCCAAACCGGGTGATGTGCCGGTTGTGATATTGTGCGGAGGTGAGGGGACACGCTTTCGTGAGGAAACCCAGTTTCGTCCCAAAGCCCTGATTAATATCGGGGAATACCCCATTCTCTGGCACGTAATGAACATCTATCTGCAGCATGGCTTCAAACGCTTCATCCTTTGCCTGGGCTACAAAGGCTCGATGATCAAGGAATATTTCGATAAATACGAAATGCAGATTCGCGATTACACTTTGCATATGGGAACTAATCGGGTGGAATTCAGTGACGAAAGTCCCGATATGGATTGGCAAATCACCTTTGCCGAAACCGGCCCGACAACCCTGACCGGCAGCCGAGTCAAGCGGATAGAAAAATACATCGATACCGAAAACTTCATGGTGACTTATGCCGACGGTGTAGCGGATGTGGATGTCGGTGAATTGTACGATTTTCACCTGTCCCACGGCAAAATCGGCACCGTAACCGGCGCCCGTTCCGCTTCGCAGTTTGGACAACTCATAACCGAAGGCGACAAAGTAACCAATTTCGCCGAAAAACCCAAAGTGGCTTCTTTGATTAACGGTGGTTTTTTTGTTTTCCGCCGGGAATTTTTCAATTACCTGGACAATCTCGACGATTGCATCCTCGAACGCGATCCCATGGGAAAACTGGTCACCGACAGCGAACTTCAAATGTATCGTCACGATGGTTTCTGGCAATGCCTGGATACCTACAAAGATTATCTCCACTTAAACAATCTCTGGACTTCCAACCGAGCTCCCTGGATTGGTGAACTTTGAAAAAATGAACAGTGATTCCCGCGAAACTAATGCCGGTTTAAATTACTGGAACGGCAAAAACGTACTGGTTACCGGTGGTGCCGGCTTCATCGGCAGTTGGCTAAGCCGTATGCTCTGTGATATGGGAGCCGCCGTAACCATCCTTTCGGAAAAGAACGCCAGGGAATCGGTCCTCTTTCACCAGTACGATCTCAGCCGGCGGACCGAGTTGGTCGAGGGGGACATCCGTAGCTGGCAATTTGTTCGCGATCTGGCCGGGACCGGCAGCTTTGATGTTTTATACCATCTGGCGGCTCAGTCTCAGGTAACCGTCGCCCAGGAAGATCCCCGCGGAACCTTTGAAGTTAATATCGCCGGAACCTGGAATCTGCTCGAAGCCTTTCGTCAATCCAGCCCGACAACAGCGATGGTGTTGGCCTCTACCGTCAGTGTTTCCGGGGAAACAACTGACGGCACATTTGACGAAACTGCCCCTCTGGCAGGTGCCTATCCCTACGAAACTTCAAAAGCCTGTGCCGAACTGATCGGCAGAAGTTACTGTCGTACTTATGATATGCCGGTTGGGACACTTCGTTTCAGCAATCTCTACGGCCCCGGCGACATGAACTTCAGACGAATAATTCCCGGCACGGTTCGTAATGTGTTAAACCACACCAAGCCTCAAATTCGCGGCAATGGTAAAAGCGTTCGCGATTATCTTTACGTTCAGGACGCCGTCGATGCGTTGCTTCTGCTGGGGAAATTTCTACTATCCGGCGATGTTGCCGGCCAGATGTTTCAGGTCAGCAGCATGAATTACGTGAGCACTCTGGATTTGGTAAAATCAATTTTACAATTAATGCAGCAAAGCCAACTGGGCTATGATATTACTAACGGCAATTCTGCCGAAATTTCGCAAATCAAACCCAGCTCTGAAAAAATTCGCGACCAACTTGGCTGGCAACCGTGTTTTACTCTGGAACAAGGCCTTAAGGAAACTGTCGATTGGTATCTCAAAAATGGCAATCAGTTGGTTTCAGGAGAACAGATTAAGTGAAAACCGCCTTCAAGAATTACTACAGTGGCAAAAAAGTTCTCGTTACCGGACACACCGGCTTCAAGGGATCCTGGCTGGTGTGCTGGCTCAAATATCTCGGTGCCGAAATAATCGGTTACTCTCTTGATCCGAATACCGAGCCGAATTTCTTTACCGCCTGTCATTTGGCCGATCGTATGACCGATGTGCGGGGCGATATTCTGGACTACGAGAAATTGTCCCAGGTTATGCAGGACAACCAACCGGAGATAGTCTTTCATCTGGCCGCCCAGCCAATTGTTCGGCTAAGTTTCCAGAATCCCCGGGAAACTTTTGAAATTAATATTATGGGAACCACAAATATCCTCGAAGCTGCCCGCCAATGCAGAACGGTTAAGACCGTTATCGTCGTGACCAGCGACAAGTGCTATCGAGATGCCGGCTGGGAGTGGGGTTATCGCGAAATCGATCAACTGGGAGGACACGAAGCCTACAGCACCAGCAAAGCCTGCGCCGAACTGGTGGCTGCAACTTATCAGGAAGAACGCTTTTGCCAAACCGTCCAGCCCCCCAGCGAAATGGCCGTCGCTACCGTTCGGGCCGGCAACGTCATCGGTGGTGGCGACTGGGCTCCTTATCGGCTGGTTCCGGATATCGTCCGGGCAATTTCTACGGAACAGGATATCGTGATTCGCTATCCCGACGCCACCAGGCCATGGCAGCACGTACTGGAGGCTCTGAGCGGGTATCTCTGGCTCGGGGCAATCATCCACGAAAATCCAAAATTGTATTGCTCAGGGTGGAATTTCGGTCCTGTTAATTTACGCATGATTCCCGTTGGGGATATCGTCAAGCGTATTTTAAATTCCTGGTCGAACTCCAAAACCAAACTGAAAACCAAACTGGTTTTTGAACCGGACCCGCAAAAATCCGAAGCAATGGTGTTGCATGTGGACAGCGGCAAGGCACATCATCTCTTGAAATGGTGGGCTACCTGGGATATTGACCAGACCATCGAAGCTATAGTGAATTGGTACAAAAGTTTTTACCAGGGACAGCAACGCGAAATATGCCGGGTTACTCTTGAGCAGATTCAGTGCTACTCTGACTCGGCAAAGGATGCCGGGCTAACATGGGTTAAGTAAAATGTGCGGTTTCGCACTTTTTCTTGAGCGGCTCGGTTGGGTTTCGGATCGGCAGGGCCTTTTTTGGCCAAGCGGACGACAATTTTAAACAGGTTCGGTGAACTTTAC
>DAOWAK010000150.1 GCA_030634605.1 Sedimentisphaerales bacterium | reverse complement strand
TGTTGGCGGCTTCCATAATTCCGGGTCAGCCTCCGGTTATCACTCCCAGGCCGGCCTCGGAGAGCACGGCGGCGGTTTTTTCGGCTAATTTATAATAGGGATTGTCCGGCAGGGTCCGGGCGGAGCCGAAAATTGACACGGCGGGGCCCAACTGGCTCAGTTCGTCGAATCCTTCCACAAACTCAGCCATTATCCGAAACACCCGCCAGGTTTCCTGGGACATTGCGTTATCAGGCACCATAATAATTGCACTCCTTTAATTAAAATCGTTGGCATTCACAGTTTAGATTGCTCAATATATTAATGACGAATGACGAAACCAGAATGCCGAATCAATGACGAATAACGAATGACGACACGGATTGCAGCGAGATCCCACAATTACCACTTGAACAAAGGGCCATTAATGGCTGGAAACTGCCCCCTATACAGTCCGGGTGCAATAACAAGCTTTAGCCATTCATTTTTCCTTCCTTCCTTCCTTCGTAGTCAGCATCGTAACGTTAATCCGTTTTCCGGTGAACTTTCACATAAAATCCAGTTATGAACCGGTAAATAATAGCAAAATCCGGGTTGCTTGGCCAGAAACTTATTTGTGCTGATGCCTCAAGTTTTCGGTTGAAGCCGGACCACTGGTTAAAGCATCTGGCGGTGCCGTCGGATTCGGCAATTAGCCTTGCTTTTGGCGGGTATTTCGCTAATAATCGGGGGCAGGTTGAATTGAAACTAATCTAAATTACAGAATGATAATTTTATGGCTGCGATTGTAAGAATTGGACAGGGTTACGATCTCCACCGACTCGAGGCGGGTGGTCCGCTGATTCTGGGCGGGGTAAGCATCGATTTTGACGGCCATCTGGCTGGTCACAGCGATGCCGACGTGGTTTTGCACGCGGTTATCGATGCGTTGCTCGGAGCGGCGGGGCTGGATGACATCGGCAGTCAGTTTCCGGACACCGATCCGGTTTACAAAGGAATCGCCAGCACCGAATTGCTGAGCAGGACCCGGGGAAAAATCGAAAAATCGGGGTATCTTCCTGCCAATGTCGATCTGACCATCATAACCGATCAACCCAAGCTGCAGCCTCACAAGCCGCTGATGAGAAAAAAGCTGGCGGAATTGCTGAACCTGGAAACTGACGCGGTCAGTGTCAAAGCCAAAACCAACGAAGGGCTGGGTGAGACCGGCACCGGCAAAGCGATCATCTGTCAGGCGATGGTAAGCCTTAAGAAGAAAGCCTGAAGGATGAAGGATGAAAAAAATCCTAATATCTAAGCACTAAATTCTAAACAAATTTTAATTATCGAATGTTCGAAATTAATAAACAATAGCGGTTGTCTGATTCAGAATGAATGTTTGGGAATACATAAGGCAGGAATGCAGAAATCCTGGATGCCCGTTTTCACGGGCATGACAAGTCGAATCGATCAGTTTGAGAAGATAAGGTGATTTTAGAATGGCATTGAAACTCTACAACACCCTGACCAACCAAAAGGAACTTTTTGAACCGGTCGAGCCGGGTAAGGTGGGGATTTACGTTTGCGGGCCGACGGTTTACAAGGAAAGTCACATCGGGCACGCGGTGGGGCCGGTGATTTTTGACGCGTTGAAAAAATATCTCAGCTACAAAGGTTTCAAGGTAACCCTGGTCGTCAATATCACCGACGTGGACGACAAGATCATCAACGAAGCCCAAGCCCAGGGCATTAAAACCGGGGAGCTGGCTAAGAAACTTACCGTTAGTTATTTTGACGCCATGGAAAAACTGGGCGTGGACAGTGTCGATCAATATCCGCGGGCGACCGAGAACATCGACGGCATCATCAAGCTCATTCAGCGGCTGGGCGAGACCGATTCGGCTTATGTAGCTGACGGAGATGTTTATTTCGACGTGAGCAAGTGTGCCGATTACGGCAAGCTATCCAACCGCCGCACGGACGATCAGCTGGAGACCACGCGCGAACTGAGCGGTTCGGGCAAGCGTAATCCGGCTGATTTTGCCCTGTGGAAAATCTGCAAATCCGACGACGAGATCGGCTGGGATTCGCCGTGGGGCCGCGGCCGACCCGGCTGGCATATCGAGTGCTCGGTGATGAGCATGAAACACCTGGGTGAAACGTTCGACATTCACGGCGGCGGGATCGACCTGGTTTTTCCGCACCACGAAAACGAAATTGCTCAATCCGAAACCGCCACCGGCAAACCTTACGCCCGCTTCTGGCTGCACAACGGGCTGACCCGGGTAAAAACCAAGGCCTCCAGCGGCGAGTGGAAAAACGAGAAAATGAGCAAGTCGCTCGGAAACATAAAACAGCTTTCCGAGTTGCTGGCTGAGTACCCCGCCCAGCTAATTCGCTTTTTCATGCTGAGCACTCATTACCGTCGGCCCATCGATTTTTCCGACGAAGCTTTGCAGGCGGTCCAAAAGGGAATGATGAATCTTTATCGGCTTATCGAACGCACCGGGCGGCTGATTGATGATGATGTTTTTGCCGAAAAATGCTCGTTAGGTCTTATCACCGAAGCGGCCCAAACCGAGCTGGACAAAAAATTTGGTGAAATAATTTCGCAGGTTCATTTGCAATACCTCGAAGCTTTGGACGACGATTTCAACACCGCCCGGGCTATTTCGCTGCTTCATGATCTCTGCTCCAAAGTCAATTGCTATATCGAACAGAATCGATCGCGGATTCAGTCCGACAAAAACGCACAGATTCTCACTCGCGAAGGAACCCGCATGATGATCGATCTGGGGCAGATCCTCGGCCTGCTGACCGGTCCGGTCGAAACCGCCGCCGGCTCGGATGAACTGACTTCGAAACTGATGAGCCTGCTGATTGAAATGCGCAAAGAGGCCCGGCTAAACAAAAATTTCGAGTTGGCCGATGTTATTCGCGATAAGCTGAATGACATTAACGTCGTGCTGGAAGATTCTCCCGAAGGAACCACCTGGAGAAAAGAATAATAACCAGTTGCGAGGCAGAAATGAAAATTCTCGGCGTAGATCCCGGCTTGCGTACCAGCGGCTATGCAGTTATTGCTCCGCATGAGCGGGATGTGCAGGTGATCGACGCCGGCACCATTACCGCCGATGAGAAACTGCCATTGGCAGAGCGTTTGGCGCAGATTTTTGCTGAAATCGAATCCCTGCTGGACGAGCATCAGCCGGCGGTTATGGCAGTGGAAGAGCTTTACGCCCATTACAAACACCCGCGCACCGCAATTTTGATGGGGCACGCTCGTGGGATGTTTCTGCTGGCTGCTACCCGGCGGGACATTAGTGTTAAGGGCTATTCCGCTACCCGCGTCAAGAAATCCGTCACCGGTTCCGGTCGCGCCAGCAAGGAACAAATTCAGTTGGCGGTGATGACCCAGTTGAACTTAGCCAAGCTGCCCAGTCCGCCGGACGTGGCTGACGCGTTGGCCATCGCCATGTGTTGCTGGAACGAACAAGCCCGGGATACCCAATGGGTATCATGACTCCTGGCAGGGCCCGCTCTGCAGGTCAGTCAGATCCCCGATCGGGTCGAGGACAAGCTTAGATTTATAAAATTAACCATTAAAATTTCTCTTGTGATCGGAATATTTTATGATCGTGCGAATTACCGGAACTCTGGTTGATCTGGACACCGACGCTAACTCGGTTGTGGTGGAGCTTGACAATGTCGCTTACGAAATCATGGTGCCCGGCTACGCGGTCAGCGATCTGTCCGAGCAGCTTAACCGAACCGTAACGCTGCACTGTCTGCAATATTTCGAAGGCTCCGCGACCGGCGGCAATCTTTTTCCGCGTCTGGTCGGCTTTCCACAGCCGGGGGACAAATCATTTTTTCAGCGTTTTATTTCTGTCAAGGGCATCGGCATCCGCAAAGCTCTGCGGGCCCTGGCTCGACCGCTTTCTGACATTGCTGTCGGCATCGAATCGGCTGATGTCAAAATGCTGTCCACCCTGCCGGAGATCGGCAAAAGAACCGCTCAGCAGATTATCGCCGAACTCAAAGGAAAAATGGAAGACTTCGCTCTGGGTGGCGCCACTTCCCCAACGACCTCCCAGAAACCTCTTACCGACATCGAACGCGAAGCTCTGGAAATCCTGCTGCAACTGGGCGAGCGACGCAGCGACGCGGAAGAACTCATCAGCCGTGCCGGGGCCACCTTCGACGAAATCGAAACCACCGATGCCCTGATCCAGGCTGTCTATAAATTAAAATCCGGAGTTATTTAATCCACCTGAACAAGGTTATTCGTAAGTGTTCACGGCAACCAAGATGAAACCGCCGATAGACGCCGATGAACGCTGATATTTAGCCCAGCCAAACATAAAAAACACAAAATTGACGCCAGCGTCAAAAGGCTCAAGCGACCGTGCTATTAACCTGCAAACGCGGTTTCTTGCGTTCGTGGGGGACTTTTGGCTGGGCCATCAAAATTAGGCTGACCCGACAAAACAGCAAACTTGCAATCCTGCCACAAATAACGTATTTTTATTCAAATCAGGTTAGAATTTCTGAACGTTCGAATTGTAAGCTGTCGCTTACAATGGGTTTGCGGT
>DAOWAK010000058.1 GCA_030634605.1 Sedimentisphaerales bacterium | reverse complement strand
TTCCAGACCAACCTGCTGGCCCTTAACGCCGCAGTCGAAGCTGCCCGCGCCGGTGAAGCCGGCAAAGGTTTTGCTGTCGTTGCCGAGGAAGTTCGCAACCTTGCCCAGCGTAGTGCCGAAGCTGCCAAAAATACCGCTGCCATGATCGAACAGTCGGTCAAAAACTCCCAGAATGGCGTCGGAATCAGCAGTGAAGTTTCCAAGGCTCTTGGGGAAATCGTCTCCGGTGTCGATAAAACTTCCGAGCTGGAAGGATAATGCGCCTCTTCCAGTCAGGAACAATCTCAGGGCATCGATCAGGTCAATGCCGCTATGGCTCAGATGGACAAGGTTACCCAGCAAAACGCTGCCAACGCCGAAGAATCCGCCAGCGCTTCTGAGGAACTCAACGCCCAGGCCACGCAGATGAACACCGCGGTCAACGAACTGATAGCTCTGGTCAGTGGCAAATCCAGCCATACCAAACGGAGCTCCAATAAATCCAAATCAGTATCAACGAGAAACACCACTTTTGCCCAGAAGACTCCTGCTAATGCAAACGATAACGCTACTGCCGAAGAACTCATTCCCATGGGTTCAGCTAACGCCGACACTGATTTTTCTGATTTTTAATCTCTAACAGAACGTGTAAAAAAATTATCTTTCATTTTTGGACGGCTGCGGCATCGACGGGCTACGTCAGAAAAACTCGGACTATAACCAAGTGCGGTTTCGCACTTTTTCTTGAGTGGCTCGGTTGGGTTTCGGTTCGGCAGGGCCTTTTTGGCTAGGCGGACGACAATTTTAAGCAGGTTCGGTGAACTTTACGAAAGCACATTTTATTAAAAACCGTCCTAAAGACCCTGCTGGAGTGCAATTAACGAAACGTAAAACTGCGAAAGTTAACACCAATAAGGTCGGCGTTTTTCTTCCCTGCCCGTTGCGTCCCGGCTCGTTCAAAAACGAAACCTGATTTCTTTACAAGTTCTGACTTTTACTGAATCAGCTCGACAACTTTCGAACTGCACTAAACAACCATGCGTCCGGATGGCTATTTTGCCGCCCGGACGTTTTTTTTTTGGGGGGGGGGGGGGCGGGTAAAATTTCGTACAATTTTGCCTTCAGGTCCGGTTTTTGCGGGTTGAAAAACATTTTTTTGCTTGCAAAGCGGTTGAGCTCTGGTAAATTAATCGCTAGGTTAGAGAAATACGCTAATCGTCAGCTTGGGGATTGTTTGCTCAACCTGAATTAGGGTACCTCTATTAATTACCGTAGGACGGACTTTGGCCCCTGCTGCTCTGTCGAAAACAACGATTCTCCGTCAAAAATATTAATTTTTAAAGGTTCCCATTAGTGAGTATTTCATGATAATCTGGATATCTGAGTGAGTCGGGATAGTTCGGTTTTCTACCGGATTTTGTTCAGTGTCAGATTTATGCCCAATCGCCGAAAGATCGTTTGTTATACCCAATGGGTATCATAATGCCTGGCAGCCCACTGGCGCGGGAGCTGGATCAGGGCTGTCAGATTTACAAATTGAGCAACATGGTGTTTTCATTTGTGATCGGTATATAAATATTCTGAAAAATAACGTTTCGTTAGAGCGGAAAATTTTTGTTTTAAACAGGTTTGCCGTCTGGTTCACGATTGAGTTGTTGCTCATTAGGGCCTTCGATTTATTTTAAGGATAATAATCATGGAAATTCCGAATCAGTGTTATTTTTGGGTGAGGTGCCGACGAGTTTTGGCATTGGCGGCTGCGGTAACTGTTTTAGTGCTAATGACCGGCGTCAGTTATCTACAAGCCCAGGGCGACAGTTCGCAACGTGAACGATTGTTAGCAGAGCCATTTCGACTAATGATGGATGAGGATGCTCCTGTCGAAAAACGTGCCCTGCTGGATTGGGGCGGCTGGTTTCGCAGCAGCTACTGGGGGCTGGATGAAAAAGTGGACAGGGATTTCGATGGGCGCAATGACGTTTTTCGTGGTTTGCGTGAACAGGAATTTCGGCTGTGGGGATTTTTTAGTATTGACCAGGTCCACAATTTTTATGGTCGTATGAAACTCGACTATCTTGACTGGAACCACAGTAGCAGCTACAACAATAGAGACAATGACTGGCAGGGACCTAACCTGGAACGGGGTTGGTATGATTTCCGTCTTTCGCGTTATCGTGCAGCTTATGGAATTGCTCAGACTGATTATGATTTGGGTGTCCGTGTTGGCCGCCAGTATGTGGAATTCGGTACAGGATTGGCACTTTCGGTGCCTTTGGACGCGATTTTGGTGACCGGCTATTATCGCAACTGGCAATTGACCGGCCTGGGAGCTTTGTCGATTCCGAGCAGCTATAATGTTGATCACTCGTTTCCCGACAATTCCAAAGAATCGCGTTGCTATTGGGGCGTTGAGCTGCGCTATCGAGGCTGGATCGATCATCAACCCTTCGTATATTACTTCGAACAGGCGGACAAGGATGCCGGCAGCGTAAGAACCTACGCGGGTAATGATCAATCCTTCGGATACGATTCACGTTATGTCGGCATGGGTTCGACGGGGCGTTTTTTCCATAAGGATATGCTTTATATTTGCGAAATCGTTGGAGAGTTCGGCAAAAGTTATGCATGGCCAGGTGTTGACGAGCGACAAAATATTCACGCCTGGGCCTTCGACGCCGAGCTACGTTATCTGCTCCGGGATACCCGGCTTACCCAGTTTGAGCTTGAATATCTTTTGGCCAGCGGTGATTCGGACCGCACCTTTTCTCCCACCAACACTATTGGCGGCAATAAACCTCATTCCGTTGACCACGGTTTTGTGGGATGGGGTTTTCGGGACACTGGTTTGACGATGGCTCCGAAACTGAGCAATCTGGGCATGATTCGAATGGGTGCTTCCACCTTTCCGATGAACCACCTGAAACGATTCCAAAACTTGAAGGTTGGGACCAACCTTTACCTTTTCCACAAACAGCAGAGCGAAGGGGCGGTTTCGGACAACCTTTCCTCCTATCGCAGCGACAGCTATCTGGGCAGCGAAATGGATCTGTATGCGGACTGGCGGCTGACGAGTGATCTTTCCTGGATGATTCGGTATGGGTTGTTCCTGCCCGGTGACGCCTTTTCCCAGGAAAGTCCGCGACATTTGGTCTATACCGGTGTGACTTTGAGTTTTTGATTGGTTATATATCTTGTTTGCGAGCAAGGCTTTAGGGTGTTTTTTGTCGGTTGGTTTTGTGGCTGGTGAGCTATATTGATATAATGTAATATTCGAGGTGTATGATGAAATCATCGTTTCTAATCCGTTTTTTTGTGTTAGTACTGATGGGCATTTTGGCCAGTTCGTGCCAATCGAGCCGGGCACCCCAAAGCAACGCTGCCAGCTTGTCCACCCAAGATAGCGCCTCTTTGGCTTATGAATTAGCCAGCGAGCGATGGTGTACAAACAATCAGGCTTGCGCAATGGTGTTAATGCTGGTTGATGACGAGGATAGCAGTAAAAGTTTTGACGCGCGTCTGGCTGCTTTGCAATCCAAAGGCTTTGTGGAGCCGGGATGGTCTCTGGTTGCCAACGATCCGGTTACCAAGGGAACCCTCGGTTACATGCTCTATCGGGCTCTGGATATCGAAGGTGGAGTGATGATTCAAGTTCTGCCCTTGCGGCGGTATGGCTATCGCGAAGTTGTTCACGCCGGATTAATGCTGCGCGGCAGTGAGTATGAACCGCTTACCGGTCCCGAAGTAGTTGGTATTATGGGCCGGGCCGCTCGCATGATGGAAAGATAAAACTGAAAATTATCATAATCGCTAAGGAGTTAAATCAATGTATAAGTTAAGTGACAACAATAAATTGAGAGCGAAACAGGTTTTAAGCTGCTTGACTTTGCTTCTGGTGATTTCCTTTTCACTTCTGTTGTGCTGTTCAGTGGCTGTCGCGCAGTCAACCGATGCTTCCGAAGCAACTCCCACAGCTGCACCAACGGTTACATCTGCCGCATCTGCCGCTGTTAGCGACAGTACCAAAGATTCTTTAAGTGCGGTTATTACCGAAGTGAAAGGTAAGCACGTTCAGTACACCACCGACGGCGGTCAAACCTGGCAAAAAGCTGCGGTGAATATCAAACTCAAACGGGGTGATTCCGTCCGCACCGGATTTGGCAGCTCCTGTGAGTTGAACTTTGGCGGACATTCAGTCGTCCAGATTGAAGCTTTATCCTCGCTGAAGGTTGATGATTATGCTGCTACCGCTCAGGGTGAAAAGGTTCGGGCCAAGCTACGCTACGGTGCGGTTCGCTGCGGCGTGGAAAGAGGCCGGGTTAAAGCAGACACGCGTATCAGCACACCCGTTTCCACATTGAGTATTCGCGGAACCCTGGTTTACATGGAGTACGATTCCGGGACACGTCGTTGTAAACTGCAGGTCGATGATCACGGTCCCGCCTGGGCCAGTGCAGCTGCGTGGCGATGGGGATCAGGGTGCGATGGTTGTGATGAGGATGAAGATGGCGACGAGGAAGCTTCGCCATCCGAGCAGTCTGCTGCACCAGCTGAGGAGCCTAATCAGCCCGGCGTTTATGTTCTCGAAGAAGGTATGCGAACCGATTGCACCTTAAGTAGATATCTGGACATGGCGGTTTTTGACCGGACCGTCTGGGTAAACGGAAACTACAATATCGGCGATGTCAGTGAACTGGAAAAGAAAGCCATCATTTTCAACACGGTCCAGACCGATCCGGGTAGCGGTGCTCAGCAGTATGAAGACGAAACATCCGGTTCCAGCCTGACCGTTCCGCTTGATGAAATTGAATTCCCCGAAGGGGACATTCCCATCGGCTGACAGGTCGGATTATATAGTTTGAGTAATAAAATGGAATCCTAATGACTCGCTCCACGTGGATATTTCTCGTAACAGCAGCTTGGGCCAATAAACAACATTCCTCCGGTCGGGCCAACATTGGTCTCTTGCTTGGGATTGTGGTAACCCTGTTGGTGACCATTCTGGGTGTCCTGACGTGGCCTGATTATCTGGAATTGAAGCTTTACGATATTCGGCAGAGGCTTTTTCCTGTCCCGACCACTCATCCGGATATAGCGGTGGTGGTTATCGATGACATCTCTCTCAAACAGTTGGGTCGCTGGCCTTGGAGACGCAACCAACTTGCCCGGCTGATCGACGTTTGCCATGAGGCGGGCGCATCGCAGATTTTGCTCGACATCCTGCTGCCCGACGAACAACTTCCTGAACTGTCCAAGAAAGGTACCACCGACGTCAGTTCTTACGAACCGACCCCCAAATTTATCGTCAAGCCTATTGTCCATACGGTCTATCATGACCATGAGTTGGCCCAGGCCATCCAAAATGCTGAAAATGCTATCGTTACTTTCTTTGCCCATCTCAGAGAGCATCCGGATGAGGATTCGGAACTCTACTTCGAAAACGATCTCAGTCGACAAGTCGATAGCATCCTGAAAAGTGCACTTGAGCAGGGGCAGGGAATCCTGGAATTTCAGCAGGTCTTTGAGCAGATTTATCCCGACCGGAACATCCGTGATAAGGATGAAGATTATGACCGACTACGGAAAATCTATGATGAGGATTTGGATAACTACTTCGAAAACGAACTCAGTCGGCAAGTCGATAATATCCTGAAAAGTGCACTTGAGCAGGGGCAGGGAATCCTGGAATTTAAGCAAGTCTTCGAGCAGATTTATCCCGATCGGGACATCCGTGATGTGGATGAAGATTATTACCGATTACTGCAAATCTATAAAATTTCGCGAGGATTGTTGAAAATTTGTCAATTTGGTTTCGAGCGAGATGTGTCCGAGATTAACATACCCTTTTACTATATGGTGTCCGTTACTCCGCCGATACCGGCCTTTGCCGAAGTTTTACCGGACAGCGGATTTGTTAGTGTTTTGGAGGACAAAGATGGTTCCATTCGTCGCATTCCCTTATTGGCACGCTACAAGGGGAAAATGTACAAACAACTGGTCTTCACCGCCGCCTGTAGAGCCTTGGGGGTGAAAAACGAAGATATTGATTTGTCCCAGCCGGGTAAAGTTATTCTTCGTGGACCTGATATTGAAATACCTGTTGATGAACAGGGCCAGATGCTTATTTCCTGGACCCGCTTTTGGCAAGGCCCGAATAACGTTTCCGTTACTCTGGTTGCCGAGATCTGGGACAAAAAGCAAGTCCTCAAGGCAAACCAGTCGAAACTGCTCATGATGGATGATCTGGAGTTTCAGTTAAGCACTTTACCCGAGGATCTTTCCCAACTTGGCGAATCCACTCTTGTCGAAGTTGAAAAAAAGAAACTACAGCTGTCTGCCTTGGGTGAACGGAGCGTACTGCTGGCTACCATAGAGGCACTCGAAAATCGACTTAAAAAGGCCCAGGCGGTTTTAAGAAAAAAACTCCAGGGCAAGACGGTGCTGTTCGGCTCAGTTGCCACTGGTGAAGCCGGCGGCGGTGCCCGCGATTTTGTGGTAACTCCCTGTGATAAATTAACTCCCGGTATTATGGTACACCGCAATATCCTGAACACGATCCTGCAAAAAGAATTCATTACCCCCCGGCCGCCACTTTATCTGGAGATAATTGTCATCCTGGCGATGGGCTTGCTTATGACGGTTGTTTCTGCTGTATTTCGACCGTTGGCTAGCGGCCTGGCGGTTGCACTGTTGGTTGGGCTGTCGATACTGGTTAATTTTTATCTGGTTTTTGCCACCTGGCACTGTTGGTTTACCCTGGTCAATCCCCTGGCTGCTGTGCTTGGAAGTTTCATGGTGGTTACTTTCTACCGACAAATCACCGAGGGCCGTGCCAAACGCCAGATCACCACCCGCTTCAAACAATACACTTCTCCCGCCGTTGTGGACCGAATCGTCAGATCCGGCAGCGACGTCAGCTTCGACGGCGAAATGCGCGAACTGAGCTGCTTTTTTTCCGACCTGGCCGGCTTCACTACCATCAGCGAAAAACTCGGCCCCGAGAAAACCGTCAAAGTTCTGAATATTTATCTCGACCGCATGACCGAAGTGCTGGACAGATACCTTGCCACGATCAACAAATTCGAAGGTGACGGCGTTTTTGCCTTTTTCGGTGCTCCGGTCGATCTGCCCGATTATGCCCGCCTGTCCTGTTTGGCTGCGATTGACTCTCAGGTGGAACTAGATAAATTAGTCCACCAACAGCAAAAAGAAAAGCCCGACTTCCCCGATTTGAAAATGCGTATTGGTATCAGTACCGGAACGGCT
>DAOWAK010000299.1 GCA_030634605.1 Sedimentisphaerales bacterium | reverse complement strand
CCATTTTACCACCGACGAAATCACCAACCAGTTGCGCAATCTGATTGTTTCCCGGTTCGCCGATATTATTGGCGAAAGCAAAATCCCCGTGCTCGACCTGGCGGCAAATTATGATGAGCTGGGCGAGTTCGTAACCAAAAAAATCGCTACCGACTTTACCGGTTACGGCCTGGAAATTACCAAGATGCTGGTGGAGAATATTTCGCTGCCCGAAGCGGTGGAAAAAGCTCTCGACAAACGGGCCAGCATGGGAGTGATCGGTAACTTGCAGCAGTACAGCCAGTACCAGACCGCCAACGCTATGGAAGAAGCCGCCAAGAATCCCGGCGGCATGGCTGCCGGCGGCATGGGGATGGGCATGGGATTCGCCATGGCCAACCAGATGGGTACCGCCATGGGGCCTGGCCAATCGCAACAACCGCAAACGCCCCAGGGCCAGCAGGTGCCGCCGCCGCTACCGGGGCAGGTGATGTATTTTGTGGCGATGAATAATCAGCAGGCTGGACCTTTCGACCTGGCGGCGTTGGGGCAAATGGCTAAAAGCGGACAACTGACTCCTCAAGGTCTGGTCTGGAAGCAGGGAATGGCTCAGTGGACCGCTGCGGCTGAAGTGACCGATTTGGCGAACCTGTTTGGCACGACCCCGCCGCCATTGCCGCCGAAGTGATAAGACCTTCACGTTTAAAACTACGCGAGAAAGTTACAAATACTAATTTTCAGGACAGGATAATCGGCGATGGCACAAGAGCCGCTCGAAGAAACAATTGATCAGCTTGAGGATGAACGGGTAAGTTCACCAAAACCAGAGCCCGTCGTCAAACATTTCAAATGCGGCAGTTGCGCAGCCAAGCTGGAATTCAAACCGGGCAGTAACGTTCAGAAATGTTCTTATTGCAGCCATGAGAATCCAATACCCAAATCCGAAGATGACATTTGCGAGTTGGATTTTAAGGAATACCTGGCCAAATTGCAGAAGGCTGAGCGGTTGGGGGAGCCGGGACAACTGCAACTGCAGGAATCGCTGACCGTGCAATGTCGGGAATGTGCGGCGGAAATCTCCACCGAGGCCAACATCACCAGCCAGGAATGTCCCTATTGCGGCTGCAATTTTGTCGCGACCGCCGTGTCAAAAAAACAGATCAAGCCCCGCTCTCTGCTGCCTTTTAAGATAAATTCCAAACAGGCGTGGGAATCTTTTCGCAACTGGATCAAAAGATTGTGGTTCGCGCCGAATGATCTGAAAAAATTTGCTCAGCAAAGTGAAAAGCTCAAGGGCATGTACGTTCCCTATTGGACCTACGATGCCGATACCACCAGTTTTTATCACGGGATGCGCGGCGATTATTACTGGGTAACGCAAACCTACACCACCACGCAAAACGGCAAATCGGTCACCAGAACCCGTCAGGTGCGTAAAATTCGTTGGCGGCCGGCAAGCGGGACGGTCTGGGAATCGTTCGACGATGTGCTGGTGCTGGCCAGTGAATCGCTGCCCCGGAAATACACTGAAAAACTCGAGCCGTGGGATTTGCAAAACCTGCTGCCCTATAAGGATGAATATCTCAGCGGATTCCGGGCGGAAAGTTACCAGATCGACCTGGAGAATGGTTTTGATTACGCTCGTGAAATCATGGATAAGGAAATCCGCCGCTTGATCAGGCAGGATATCGGTGGCGACCAGCAGCGGATCACCTCGGTAAAAACCCAGCATGACAAGGTCACCTTCAAACATATTCTGCTGCCGGTCTGGATCAGTGCTTATCGGTACAGAGAACGAGTGTTTCGATTTCTGGTCAACGCTCGCACGGGTGAGGTGCAGGGCGAGCGGCCGTGGAGCTGGGTAAAAATTTTGCTGGCGGTTCTGACCGGGGCCGCTCTGGTCGGCCTGGGAGTTTTGATTTACTTTATGTCTCAACAATAGAAACCGTTTCCATGCGGTATTAGAGGTGAAAATTGCTTTATGTAAACGGACAGGAAATTGCGGATACGGAAATTGAGCAGGAAATCGAGCGGATGCGACCGCAGTACGAACAGGCGTTTGCCGATCAATCCGAATCCGAACGCGCAAAACAGTTGCGGGACTGGTCGCGGGAAAACGTAATCGAGCGGATTCTGCTGGCCCAGGCGGTGGAGCGAATGGCCGATGATGTGCCGGACGAAGTGCTGGACGCGGCTTTCAATCGCTTTATCGATGAATGCGGCGGCAAAGAGGAGTTCTTCCAGACCAGCGAACATTCCGAAGCCCAGGTCCGCCACGAACTCGCCACCCAGCTCAAGCTGGATCGCTTAATGCAAATTATCACCGACGAACTATCCCCGCCGAGCGAAAAAAGAATTCAGCGATATTGCAAGCAGAACCAGCAGAAGTTCACCATCACAGAGATGGCTCGGGCTGCGCATAT
>DAOWAK010000224.1 GCA_030634605.1 Sedimentisphaerales bacterium | reverse complement strand
ATTAATGGTCCCAGGGCAAAAATGCCGTTGCAGTTGATGGCTGGCGTGCAAGATATTCTGCAGTTGAACCGTACGCCGATATTCAGGTCCGGCAACAGGGGTGACACTCTGGTCCTGATAGGCTCGATAATCGTTAAGGACCGCTCGGTCAATTTGGCAAATGAGGATATTCTGTTCAGCTGGGACGGTTTCAACCATACCCTGGCTGCCGTTAACACCAAAAAAATAGGCGCCCGATCGTTATTTATCCACCGGAAGATTGATCGTGCTACTCGAAAAGCCGCTGTCGGCGTTTTCGATTTCGACAAAGGAATATTTAAAATTACGCTGAAAAACTTCACGATTGGCGACCAGGGCGACCAGGCAGATTTCGGCCTGGCCTTTGGTGGTTTCAACCAGATGATCCAGGTTGACCTCCCCTGACCACGCGAAGATAACCCAACATTATTCCACGGACACTGTACTAGCTTTCGGTAGAGTCCTGGTTCTCGTGATGGCCTCTAAAGAGCAGCCGGATCGGAACCTCGGCAAAAGGCAGCAGGTCCCGCAGGCGATTAATAAAAAAGCGTCGATAGTTTTCGTCGATGTTGTCGGGGTGATTTACAAACAGCAGCAAAGTGGGGGGGGCGATAGCCACCTGAGTGCCGTAATAAATCCTGGGCAATCCAACTTTGCGCCGGGCCGACGGGGTGCGTTCGGCGGTAATGGCCTGAATGGCTTTGTTAATCTGGGCGGTGCTTACTTCAGAGCGGGACTGCTTATGCAGTTGGCGGGCCAGATCCAACAGCGATTTAACATTTTTCCCCTCGGACGCGGTGATGAAACTGATCGGCGCAAATGACAGGCCGGTTAGCAGCTTGTCGATATAATCGGTGTACTGATCGGTATCGGAGCGTTCCTTGGCCAGGTCCCATTTGTTTACCACAATGATGCAGGGCTTGAATTCTTCAGAAATGGTCCGGGCCAGTCTTTTATCAACCTGAGAAATTTCGGCAATGGCATCCAGGAACAGAAAAATCACATCCGCCCGGCGAATAGAACTCAAGGCTCGTGTGTAGCTGTAAAATTCAATTGAGTTCTGGGACATTTTACCTTTTTTGCGTACGCCGGCAGTGTCGATAGCGATGAAAGAATGGCCGTCCTTTTCAAAACGCACGTCAACCGCGTCGCGGGTGGTGCCGGGCACTTCGCTGACAATTACCCGGTCCTCGCCAGCCAGACAGTTGATAAAAGTGCTTTTGCCGGCGTTACGGCGGCCGACCACTGCCAGTTTCATTACGGTCTCGGTGGGTTTTTCGGTGTCCAGATGGGACAATTCCTGCAGAACCCTTTCAGCTAATCCCGCCCGGTTGCGGCCGTGTAATGCCGAAACGCAAATCGGCTCACCAAAACCCAGCGAAAATAATTCACCCGTGTGATTTTCCAGTTTTGGAGAATCCGCTTTGTTGGCCACCAGCAGAACCTGCACCTTTTCCTTACGCAGCATCTGAGCCACTTTCATGTCCAGCGGAGCAACTCCTTCGCGAATATCCACCACAAACAGCACGATCTGGGCACTGTCCAACGCCCTCCTGATTTGGCCCTCGACGTGTTCGGTCAGATTATCATGATCTTCGATGCCGTATCCGCCGGTATCGACCAGCTCGAAATACTTGTCATCCAATTCCACAACCGCACTGATGCGGTCCCGGGTCACGCCGGCAGTTGGCTCGACGATACTGATCCTTCGGCCGGACAGAGCGTTAAACAAACTGCTCTTTCCGACGTTTGGCCGTCCAACAATAGCAGCTATAGGTAAAGCCATAAGAATCTTTCTATTAAAACTTTCCACTTAAACGACATCAGACAATGATGTCAGTTGGGTGAATCTGGTTTGGTTAAAAAATCGGGAATTCAACCTTCAAATTTCAGCAGGTGATATTTTTTCTTGCCGCAACGTAATACTACAATGGTTTCCGAAGCCAACGATTCCGGAGTCAATTTCTGATCCAGGCCGCTGGTTCTGTTGTTGTTAATGTAAACGCCGCCGGCTTTGATTAATTTTTTAGCTTCGCCGCGCGAGTTGCACATTTTGGTTTCGCACAAAGCGTCCAGCAAATCGATCCCTGCCGCCAGCCGGTCCCTGGCCATGCTGCTGCTGGGCACGTCGGAAAAAATGCTGTTCAGATCGCTGTCGCTCAGCCCGCTGATAGCTTCGCCGAACAGAACCCCGGAAGCTTTTTCCGCCAGCTCTGCCGCCTCAGCGCCGCGGACCAAAGTGGTAACCTCCCGAGCGAGCACTTTTTGCGCCTGACGTTTTTCCGGTTCGTCAGCCACAAGTTTTTCCAACTCGGCTATTTCATCCATAGGCATATAGGTGAAAAATTTCAACAGCTTTATAACATCGCGATCATCAGACCTTATCCAGTATTGATAAAAGTCATAATGACTGGTCTTTTCACTGCTGAGCCAGACAGTACCGGCCTCGGTTTTACCGAATTTCTGACCCGTCGCGGTGGTAATTAACGGTGAGGTCATCCCGTAAACCGCACGTGAATCCAGCTTCCTGACCAGATCGATCCCCGCCGTAATATTACCCCACTGATCATCACCTCCCACCTGCATCACACAATCCAGCTCCCGCGACAAGTGCAGAAAATCATAAGACTGCAGCATCTGGTAGCTGAATTCCGTAAAGCTCATGCCGGCTTCACTTTGCAGACGTTTGCGAACCGATTCCTTGCCCATCATCTCGCCGATCCGGAAGTGCTTACCCACGTCACGAAGAAACTCAATAAAGCTGAATTTGCTCATCCAGTCGGCATTATTGACCAGAACCGCGGAATTTTCGCCACAGTCAAAATCCAGAAACTGCTGCAGCTGTGCCTTGATACCGATCATGTTTTTTTCGATGGTTTCCGGCTCCAGCAGGTTGCGTTCCTCATTTTTGCCGCTGGGATCACCAATCATCGCCGTCGCCCCGCCCACCAACGGGACAGGTCGATGTCCGTGCCGCTGGAATTGCGATAATAGCATTATTTGCAACAGGTTACCGATGTGTAAGCTGTCGGCGGTCGGGTCAAATCCAGCATACAAAGTAGCGGATTTTTCCAGCTTATTTTCCAGTTCGGCGTCGGATTTCTGGCTAACAAAGCCCCTTTCCGACAGTGTCGTCATTACGTTAATCACAACAGATAACCTTTCTAAACAGTTCACAAAATTTACAAAGCACACTATTCTACGCAAAAATCACCGTTTTTCAAGCTGTTATACTGACCATAGTTTAAAGTGCGATTAAGCGATAAAAACGCCCCACTTGCCTTACCAGTGCCTGGTTTGATATAATGCTTGTTTAGGCGCCTGAGACCTTTCTGGCGGATTGTTTCGGGCGGTTTGGTTATGAGGATGGTAAAATAAATCTTTTGGCGCGTTTTTCGAGATGCATTTTATAATCCTTCGGGGCGGGAGTGCCGATTTGTAAGATTAGTATTGACAAACATTTGAGTGTGTATCATGAAGCAAACCTCTTATCGTGACAATTTGGCCGAAACTGAACTCTTT
>DAOWAK010000086.1 GCA_030634605.1 Sedimentisphaerales bacterium | reverse complement strand
TACCCGCGGCTGCGACGTTCGCGCCCACTTGAAAAAGCCGGCGTTCAGTTGTTGAGCATCTGTTTCGCGGCAGCCGACGGTTACTTCAATTCCCTCATCGCGGAGTTGTCGTGCTCCGCGGCCGGACACTTTGTCGGAAACATCCAGGGTGGCGATTTCAACTTTCTTAATCCCCGCCTGGATAATGGCTTCCGTGCAGGGCGGTGTTTTGCCGTGATGACAGCAGGGTTCGAGCGTTACGAACATCACCGCATCGCGAGGGTCGTTGCCGCGGTGGGCACAATCTGCCAGGGCGTTGATTTCCGCGTGAGGTTGGCCAAAACGCCGGTGATAACCCCGGCCGATGATTTGGTGGTCTTTTACGATGACCGTTCCAACCATGGGATTGGGAGCGACCCAG
This sequence comes from Sedimentisphaerales bacterium, assembly GCA_030634605.1. Lineage (GTDB taxonomy): Bacteria > Planctomycetota > Phycisphaerae > Sedimentisphaerales > SM23-30 > JAFGSR01. The sequence goes on along the minus strand of DAOWAK010000086.1, from coordinate 5,643 downwards.
CCGGCGCCTTTGACGGCGAGTTGCAGTGCTTTACGCATGTAACCGATCCGTTCTTTTTCCCGCATGGCTGAATTATAAGAAAATCACGGCGGATTGCCAGTTTCATCTGCCGGCAATTGTAAATTCATTTGCCGTATTGGTTTATTGGCCTTGCCGAGGTCGTTCATTATCGCTAGAATGATCCTGGTTGTTATCAGATGAATCAGTGGTCTTTTTGAAACTCATCCGAATTCTGGAGGCGTTAGATTATGCAAAATTTAGGTATGATGCTGGCTCAGGTGTCAGAGGGAACCACAGAAAAGATTGACAAGATTGACAAAATTGACAAGATTTACGAGGTGCTCAAAGATGTACCCGTCTGGGGGCTGAAAATCGCGGTTATGCTGTCGATTTTTACCGCGTTTGGAATTATTATTCTGTGGCAGCGGCAGAAACAGATTGCCAAGAACCAGGTTGATGTAGCGAAACTGCTTGAGCAGCTTGTCGAGAAAAAGTAGTTTCGCGCAAAGCTTTATTCGTGTGTTGACCGCTGAATGCGGGGGCAGAGGTGCTGTGCTGAACAGATGGCGGCAGTTAACAACAGGGGTGGTTGTGATATTTTTTGGGGAGAAATTGGTTTGGGGAGGTAAGTGTTTTGTGGGGGCAGTGGTGGTCTTTAGAGAATGTCGAGAGGGTGGGGTGTCGTAAAGTGTTGGGATATAGGTAGTTAAGCAACCCAGGAGTGGTTGGGTTTTGGTAGGTGGTGGGTTGGGGCGGTTGTGAGAGGCGATTATTAGTACTGTTAGGGGGATAAATTTGATTCAGTACGATAAAATAGTAAAGTTATATAGAGGGAATGACCGAATTTTAGATTAGGAGAAGAGGTGTAAGGATTTTTCGTAACCTGTTATTTTAAGCGGGATTGGGGAATTGGAATGGTGGTACGAGGTTTATGAAAAGGGAGAAGAATTTGGTATTGCCGGCGGATCTGGGCGATGTTGGAAAGCGGTCTTTCGGTCAGCAGTAGAAGCGGAAATCGGGTAATAAAAGAAGTGGAGAGCATTGATTCGACCCTAACAATAATTTTGAACGCGGGGTTTGTTTTGGCCGGGGTCAGAATGAGGTGATTTATGCGCTGTATCGCTATTATCAACCAAAAAGGTGGTTGTGGTAAGACCACGGTGGTTACGAATCTGTCGGCATGTCTGGCGACGCAGGGGAAGCGGACGCTGCTGGTGGATATGGATCCGCAATCGCATTGCGCGGTGGGGCTGGCGGTTCCGGAAGAACAGATCGAGCGTAATGTATATGATGTGTTGATATCAGCGCATTCCCAGACGAAGACGGAGCTGAAAAATATTGTATGGCAGATTGCGCAGAATTTTGATCTGGCCCCGTCGGGGATAGAATTGGCGGCGTTGGAGCCTCAGTTGTCGGGGCAGGATCGTCGGGAAGAATGTTTGAAGTATGTACTGGAGCAGGAAGCGGGCGGGTATGATTATGTGCTGATCGATTGTCCGCCGAGTGTGGGGTTGTTGACGTTTAACGCGTTGCGGGCGGCGGATGAAGTGGTGATTCCGGTGGAGACGGGATATTTTGCGTTGCATGGTCTGTCGCGTCAGATGGAGACGCTGGAGGTTTTGAAGAAGCAGTGTCAGCAGGAGATTGATGTTCGGGTGCTGGCGACGATGTATGATGTCCGGACGAAGCTGGCGCGGGAAGTGCTGAGCGAGATGAAGAAGCAGTTCGGTCAGTTTATGTTCAAGACGATAATCAATTTTAATACGAAGCTGAAGGAAGCGGCCAGTTTTGGTCAGGCGATAAGTGAATACGATCCGGCGAGCAAGGGGATGCGGGATTTTATGGCGTTGGCGCGGACGATAATTGAGTCGGAGCAGGAGCAGCAGGTGTCGATGGGGCTGGAAAGCGTTCAGGTTCAACTGGAGCAGATGAGTCGGTCGGCGGATGAGTTGGTGTCGGAGGCCAGCGAGATGGTGGGCTCCAAGACGGAGGCCCAGCTGAAGAAGATGAGCAAGGCGACGGTGCAGGAGAAGATCGATAGTTTTTATGGTGTACGTCAGCAGCAGGGGATGGTGGAGTTTGTGGCGTTGTATCCGAAGGCTGAGCAGGTTCAGATTGCGGGCGATTTTAATGGTTGGGATCCGCAGAAGACGCCGCTGTCGGGAGAATCGCAGATGGGTGATTGGCGGGTTGCGATGCCTATGGAGTCGGGGCGGTATAAATATCGCTATGTGGTGGATGGGCGTTGGCAGCAGGATCCTTATAACGAGGTGACGGAGGAGAATCCGTTTGGTGAGCACAACTCAGTAGTAGAGGTTAAGTAAATAGTTGGATGTCACAAAGGTTACCGGAAGAACAACGTCGCGGAATAGAATCGGTAGTTCAATTTTATTTATCGCAATCGTCGGGAGTTGGGTCGGAGCAGCCGATGCGTCGGGGGCCGGGGCAGCGGTTGGAGAATGAATGTGTTGAAGGGGGTGGGGGTAAAGCAGATTCTGAGGTTGGTAATGGGGTGGACTTCAATGAGGAGTTGGTTTCTGGTGAGGCGATGGAGATTTGTCCGGGTGATTGTTGTGGCGAGGAGGGTATGGATTCGGGCGGGGATGATGTGGGGGATTTAGCTGGTTCGGGTGAATTTGTTCGGCGGCGGAAGCGGGTGATGTCAGCGGTGGTTTTGCTGGCGGATCATCTGGCGGGCGATGTGAATGGTGCGGTTAAGGAATTTTCGCGGAATTGGGCGGCGAAGAATGAATGGGTGGGGCGGATAAAGATTAATGGTGAGGGGGCAGTGTTGTCGGAATTTTCGGGGCAGGGGCAGGAGGAGAGGTTGGTTAGTTCGGCGGAGCTGGATGAGCTGTTTGGGGGAAGCGGCGTGGAGGAATTGCCGGAGTTTACGGAAGAAGATTTTGGTTTGGCGGAAGAGGGGACGATTTTTGAGGGGCTGGATATTATTCAGGAGCGTTCGGATACGCTGCTGGTGGATATTGGGCGGGAGATGCTGGCGGAGGAGTTGTTGGGAGTTAGCCGACATGTGGTAGTTTTTGCGAGTGAGGAGACGGATGATATTCTGGGGGCGTACAAAGTGATTAAATGGCTGGGTCCGGCGGCGTGGAAGGATAAGGATGTTTCGGTTTTTGTGACGGGAGTGACGACCGAGCAGGCGGGCAGGGAGGTTCACCGTAAGTTGTCGGAGACGGCGTGGGAATTTTTGGGAATCAAGTTGAACTGGGCGGGGTGGTCGGCGGGGTCGGTGGAGGCGAGCGGCGAAAAAATTCTGGCGCGTGCGAATGATGTTGAAGCGACGGTGGGGGAAGTGTTGAAGTTTGTCGGGCAGCGTGGTATGGCGGAATTGAAGACGGATGACGAAGCGGCTGATGAGCCGGATAAGGTGGATAAGCAGGAGGCAGAATCGGCTAAAGCGAGTTCGAGTCGGGAAGATCGGTTGGAGGATGAAGTGGAGGAAATAGCTGACACAATCAGGAGTGATTCGGAAGTTTTTGAGATGGAGGAGAAATTTCAAGAGTATCCGAGTCGGTCGGTGGATGTGGGAGTACGTGTGGCGGGCGGGCAGGCCGTTAAGGCCTGCCCGCTACCTTTGACAGCATTGGCGGTGGATAAGTTGCCGCAGGATGATAAAGATTTGTGTGATGAGTTGGTGTTGGGGCTGCCGCGTTGGTTGGCGGTGGTGCCGACGGCGTTGGCGGTTCCTTTGTGTTTGCCGGGGGAGTTTGACCGTTCGGTGCGGATTTTGCTGGATGGGGGAAGTCGGCTGCAAGTGTTGGCGGTGAAGATGTCGGGAGAGGCAGAGGTGCTGTCTGTGGCGCTGCGGGTGCGGAAGTGGCTGCGGGAGAATATGGAGATGGTGGTGGCGCACTGTCGGCAGTTGAAGATCGACCGGGCGCAGGAGGTGGGGGTGATTCTGGTGGTTGGCGGGGCGGTGGAGACATTACGGCAGAGCTGTTCGCAGATAAGTGAATTTCCGTGTCAGGTTCTGCAGGTGCATTTGGTGCAGAGCGAGTTGGGCAGTTCGGTGCTGGTGGTTTAAACCCGAGGGTTTTGCCATTTTTTATTTCTTTTGCGGTCTTAATGGCCGTTTTTTTTTTGTAATATTTTTGCCTTTTGTGCGACTATTATACAGGGTATGATTCTGTGATCTGTTCGGGTCACAAAGTATTTTCAGAGAAAGGACCTTGCTATGAGTGAAGGAAAACGTCCTGGTGGTTTGACTGCATTAGCGGTATTGAATTTTATTTTTTCGGGTTGGGGTTTTCTCGGTCTGTTGGGCATGATTGCCATGTTTGCCTTAATCGGAATGATTCCTACCGATCAAATGGATGAAACCCAGCGGGCTCAAATCGATGCGCTCAAGAATATGGGGATTCCTTTAATGATATTTCTAGTTGTTCTTTCGCTGGTTTCCAGTGTACTTTTGCTGCTTAGCGGTATCGGTTTTATCAAACAGAAAAAGTTTCTGGGGCGCACCCTCGGCAACGTCTATGCGATTCTGTCAATTGCCAGTAGTATAGTAACCGGAATGATGTTCGATCCCGAACTGGGAGGTGGTTTCAATATCGGGACTATCATCGGCCTGATTTATCCATTGCTTATGCTGTTTTTGATTAACACTACCTTCAAGGATGATCTTGTGAATTGAGTGTTGATCGTTTGAGCTAAGTCGGTGTTCGGAGAAAGACCTGTATGAGCCTGAAGGCAATAAGTTTTCGTCATTTGAATCTGGTGAGCAGGTACTGGACCCGCTATGTGGTGCGCAGCGGGTCGGGGTTGGTGTATCTGTTGATTGCGTTAATATTTGGGCTAAGCGTTGCCCAGATGATTATCATGCCGGTTGAGAAGATGATGGAACAGCAGATCAAGCTCACCGGTAAAACCAATCCTCAGGAGATTAACGAAGCTATCGAAGGAATAGGTCTTCCGATTATCGAGTGGGTCCTGAGTACCAAAGAGCAGGGAGACGCTACCCCGGAATCTTTAATGATGCCCTTTGGTCAGCAGGTGCCGAGTGATCCCTGGTCGAAATTTATGATTAAAGACCGCCCGGCTTTGCTTTCCGCGATATTTTTGGTGATGGTTTTTGGGATGCCGTTTGCGATTTCTTTTTTGGCTTTTAATCAGGTGTCCGGCGATATCCAGAGCCGGGGGCTGCGTTATCTGCTGTTGAGAACCGAGCGGAGTAATATTTATTTCGGGCGGTTCCTGGGCAGCGCGGTTTTTTCTACCCTGGTGATGGCATTTATAATCGCAACGATTACTTTTTATCTCGGCGGGAAATTGAGAATTTATTCAGCCGGGGCGCTTTTTGGGTGGGCGGTGCATGGATTTCTGGCTTTGTCGATTCTTATGTTACCCTATATTGCTCTGTGTTCATTGATCTCAGTGTCAGTTGATTCACCATTTCTTTCGCTGGTGTTGGCGAAGCTGACTATCGGCGGGGTGTTACTGTTTTCGGTAGTGGGCAAACTAGCCTGGGAACCGATAATCTATTTCAAATTCGTGCTGCCCTGGGGTGTGCAGAACTATCTGCTGCATCCGGAACTTGCTTATTCGGGGGGGGCGGCGCTGGCGTGTCTGGGCTATACGACGGTTTTTCTTATGTTGGGTTATTATCGTTTTGAAACGCGAGAT
>DAOWAK010000034.1 GCA_030634605.1 Sedimentisphaerales bacterium | reverse complement strand
AGAGGTCAAGACAGCTATCTGGGTAACTAAGTTGACTTGTTCAGTAGAGGTTGTGTAGCTGGTTTTCAGCGAACAACTAAGCTGTAAAATTAAAAGGGCAGGTTTCGTGAAGGAGCCTGCCCTTATCTATGCGCCGGGTATTTTATTTGTTGTTATGCGGGAATATTACTATTCAGCGGCCTGGAGGTAGCCTAGTGCGGGGAATTGGTTGCAGAGTTCGCTGGCCTGGGTTTTGATGGCGGCGAGAGTTTTGGGGTTACCGCCGCTGGAGAGGGCCTGGTCGATCCAGTCGGCGACCTGGGCCATCTGGTCTTGTTTCATGCCGCGAGTGGTCAGGATGGGTGTGCCGATGCGGACGCCGCTGGCTTCATTGGCACGGCGGGGGTCAAAAGGGATGAGGTTTTTGTTGACGACGATGCCGGCTTCGTGAAGCCAGTTTTCAGCATCGTTACCGGTGAGTTTTTCGTTGTAGGATCGTAAATCGACCAGAACCATGTGGTTGTCGGTGCCGCCGGTACAAAGACGGAATCCTTTGCTCATCAGGTTTTCAGCCAGAGTTTTGCAGTTATCGACGATCTGCTGAGCATACTGTTTGAATTTCGGTTGTAGTGCTTCGCCGAAAGCGACGGCTTTAGCAGCGATGACATGGCAGAGCGGGCCGCCCTGTATGCCGGGGAACACGGAAGAGTTAACCGCTTTGGCGAATTTCATTTTGCTCATGATGATGCCGGCACGGGGGCCGCGCAGAGTTTTGTGGGTGGTGCTGGTTACGAAATCACAGACGTTGACGGGGTCGGGGTGCAGTCCGGTGCAGACCAAGCCGGCAATATGGGCGATATCAGCCAAGACCAGAGCGTTGTTACGGTGGGCGATTTCGACAATACGGTCGAAATCGATCTGGCGGGGATAGGCACTGGCGCCGCAGACTATTAGTTTTGGTTTGTGTTCCGTGGCCAAGTCGTTGAGCTGGTCGTAATCGATGGTTTCGGTATCGCGTTTGACGCCGTAATGGACGAAATTATAGAGTTGGCCACTGAAATTCAGTTTGAAACCATGACTGAGGTGCCCGCCGTGGGCCAGATCCATAGCCAGGACGGTATCGCCGGGATTCAACTGGGAGAAATAAACCGCCATGTTGGCCTGGGTGCCGGAATGGGGCTGGACATTGGCGTGCTCGCAACCGAAAAGTTGTTTGCAGCGTTCAATGGCCAGGGTTTCAACGTCATCAACGTTTTCACAACCGCCGTAGTATCTTTTTCCGGGAAGCCCCTCAGCGTATTTGTTGGTCAGGCAGCTCCCGACCGTGGCCAGGACGGCGGTGGAAGCGAAATTTTCAGAGGCGATCATTCCAAGCATGGAGTGTTGGCGGTCGCGTTCTTCTTTGATGATGGCGTAGATTTGCGGGTCGGTCTGTTTGAGGTATTCCAGATACTTGGGCATTTTGGGCTCCTATAAAGTTGAAATTAATACAGATGAAATTCTAGAGCCAGTTGAACGGTTGAGCAAGCGATAATTTGATATGTGTCCGTAAAAGCTGAAAAGAAGGAGGCAAAAGTATCAATAAGAAGTCATTCCAAAAGTAACTTGTCTGAGTGTTTCAATGTATATAAAATAATATAGTGAAATGATTTGTGATCGGCACAAACGAAGATTAGTTCTGTTTTTTATCCAAGAGAAGTAATGATAGAACTAGATGGATTGATACAGGGACAATACCGTTTTGATACGCTCACCCGGGCGATGTATAGTACGGATGCGAGTATTTATCAGATTGAGCCTTTGGGGGTGGTCTGGCCGAGGGATGAGGCTGATGTGGCTGGGGCGGTTCAATACGCGATCCGAGAGGGGATTTCGGTGATGGCTCGGGGTGGGGGCAGCGGTTTGGCGGGGGAATCGCTGGGCGAAGGGCTGGTGTTGGATTTGAGCCGGCATATGAATGGGGTGGTTCGCTATGAGCCAGGTTCGGATGAGGTGACAGTTGGGCCGGGGGTGGTGCTGGAGCAGTTGAACCGTTATTTGGCTCAATTTGGTAAGCAGGTGGGGCCGGACCCAGCCAGCGGCAATCGGGCGACCATCGGCGGGATGATCGGCAATAACTCCACGGGGGCACATTCGCTGAAATTTGGCTATATTGGTGAGCACCTGCGCAGCGTCCGGATGGTTTCGGCCCGGTGCAAGGTCGTTGAGTTGGGGCGGGATTGTTCGAAAAGTCAGGATGAGCAGGTTCTGGAATGGGCAACAGCGGTGAAGGATTTGCTGGGGAGCTATCAGGACGTGATGGCCAGGCAGCGACCCAAAGCCCGGCGCAATGGCAGCGGCTACAATGTTTACAAGGTGCTGCCGGACGTGGGTGGTGTAAATCGTGACAATAATGATTGGCGGGGGGATCCTCCGGTGAATCTGGCGGAATTGATAGCCGGTTCGGAGGGGACGTTGGGGGTGGTTACGCAGGCGACGTTGTCGCTGGTGGATCTGCCGGGGTTTAAGGGATTGCTGCAGGTTAATTTTGAATCGTTGGGGCGGATGGCCCGTGCCGTGCCGTTGCTGTTGGTGAGTGAACCGTCGGCGTGTGAACTGATGGACGGCAAGCTGTTAACCATGGCCCGTCAGGCATACCCGCGGTACGGTCGATATCTTCCGGATGGGATCGCAGCGTCTTTGCTGGTGGAGTATGACGGGGCGGATGAAGCTGAGGTACGAAAGAAGTTGGCTTTGGCACGCAAGCTTGCTGCGCAGTTGCCGGATTCGGCCCGGTCGTGTGGGGTGGAGGAAATCATCGACCCTACCCGGCAGGATCAGCTTTGGCGGGCGCGGAAATCGGCGGTGCCGTTACTGTTTCGTAATAAAAGTGCAGCTCAGCCGATCCCGGTGATTGAGGATGTGGCGGTTGATCCGGAACGACTGGCTGAATATCTGGATGGCCTGCAGGAAATTACGTCTCGGTTGAATACTCCGATTGTATATTACGCGCACGTCGGTCATGGGGCGTTGCATCCGCGGCCGTTCCTGGATTTGCATCGGCCGGAAGACATTAAAAAAATGAAGCAACTGGCGGACGAGGTTTTCAAACTGGCCTGGTCGCTGGGAGGAACCATCAGCAGCGAACACGGGGAGGGGCTGGTTCGGGTCTCGTTCATCAAACAGCAGTACGGCGAAGAAATGTACGAATTATTCAGCCGAATCAAGCAGCTGTTCGACCCGAACAACGTGCTGAACCCGGGCAAGATTGTCAATGACGATCCGGAGGTGATGACGAAAAATCTGCGTTTTGCACATTCAGCCGGGAACCGGGATCGGAAAACCAATCTGATTTTTCGCGGGGATGAACTGGTTCGCGAGATCGAGCAGTGTAACGGTAACGGCTTGTGTCGGTCGGCGGATCCGTCGTTGTCGATGTGTCCGATTTTTCGGGCGCAGGCGGATGAGGACGCCAGCCCGCGGGCCAAGGGCAATCTGATGCGGTACTGGCTGCACGGTCTGCTGGATGAAGACGTAATGAGCAGCGACGAATTCAAGCGGATAGCGGATTTGTGTGTGAACTGCAAGCTGTGTGCGCAGGAGTGTCCGTCGCTGGTGAACATCCCCAAGCTGATGATGGAGGCGCGGGCGGAATATGTTCGATGTCGCGGGTTGACCCGGCCGGAATATTTTTTGACGCGTAGTGAGATGATGAGTCGGATGGGGGCGATGTTCGGGCCGTTAGCAAATGGATTTTTGCGGATGGGGTGGTTTCGGCGGATTATGGAACTGGCCACCGGGCTGGACCGTCGGCGGGCGTTTCCGAAATTTGAGCTGGGCAGCAATCTGAAAAGGTTGCGGAGGTTGCTGGCGGATAAGGGCCCGATTGCTGAGCCGATAGTCAAGGTGGATCATTCAGTCGTTATTTATTCCAACTACAATGATCACGAGTTGGCTCGGGCGGTGGTGGAGGTGCTGCGGCATAATGAGGTGGAGGTTATCGTGCCGTCGCAGTGGGGAGTGTGCATGTCGGCCATAAGTTGCGGCGATCTGAAGCTGGCGAAAAAGGCGATTGAGTTCAATGTAAGCCAACTTGCCAAAGCGGTGCGCAGCGGTTATAAAGTAATTTGCAGTGAGCCGACAGCGGCGCTGTGTCTCAAAGAGGAATATCTCGATATCGTTGACAGTTCGGAGGCTCATCTGGTGGCGGAGAATTGTTGGGAGCTTACGGATTATCTGGCGAAATTGCACTGTCAGAATAAGCTCAAGACAGATTTTCGCCCGGTCAAAATGAAGCTGGCTTATCATGAGCCCTGTCATTATTCAGCACTGCAGATCAGCCGGGGCAGTTTGTATTTGATGGCGCTGATCGAAGGTGTTGAAATTGAGCGCTTACCGAACAGTTGTTGCGGGATCGCCGGGACGTTCGGTTTTCAGAAGAAGAATTTTGATTTGTCGATGACCGCGGGCAAACCGATGCTGGAGCCTTTGCGAAAAAGCGACGCTGACTTTGGCCTGACCGAGTGCGGCGCCTGTAACCTGCAGATGGCCCAGGGCAGCGGCAAAAAAGTGCTGCATCCGGTGAAGGTGCTGGCGCAAAGTTACGGGTTGTTGTAACCAAATGGAATCTGAAAGGGAATGATTATGGGCGGCCGGATGCGCGAAGCGGTTTTGTGGGATGCACTGGATGGCAGCGATGTTCGGTGCAAGCTGTGTAATTTTCGCTGTTTGATTAAAGATGGAGCGACAGGTCGCTGCCAGGTCCGGCGCAACGAAGGGGGCAAGTTGTATTCGCTGAATTATTATTCGATTTGCGCCAGTGCGGTCGATCCGATCGAGAAGAAACCTTTGTTTCAGTTCCAGCCGGGCAGCAGAAGTTTTTCGGTGGCGGCTCCGGGGTGCAATTTTACGTGTGATTTTTGTCAGAACTGGCAGATTAGTCAGTTGCCGCGAATGCGGGAATCCTTTGGCGGCAGTTCGCGGTCGCCGGAGGAGCTGGTGCAGTCCGCTCTGGATCATCGTTGCGGCAGCATTTCCTATACCTACACCGAGCCGACGATTTTTATGGAATATTGCGCTGATTGCGGCCGCCTGGCACGGCAGCAGGGGCTGGCCAATGTATTCGTAAGCAACGGCTTCATGACCGTCGAGGCGCTGGAATATGTGGGCGATTTTCTGGACGCGATTAACGTTGACCTCAAGGCTTTCAGCAATGATTTTTATCGCGAACACTGCAAGGCGTCGCTGGAGCCGGTGCTGGAGAGTTTGCGATATATTGCCCGGCAGACGGACATCTGGCTGGAAGTTACCACGCTGGTGATCCCCGGATTGAATGACAGCGAACAGGAGTTGCAACAGATTGCGGACTTTATCGCCGGTGAGTTGGGGCCGGAGGTGCCCTGGCATGTGAGCCGGTTTCGGCCGGATTATCAGGTGAACGATATCAGCCCGACACCGACTAAGACGATGATACAGGCTTATGAACTGGGTAAGCAGGCGGGTTTGCATTATGTTTACGTGGGCAACATGCCCGGTCTCGGCCACGAGAGCACCATTTGCCATGAGTGCGGCCAGATGCTGATCGAGCGCATCGGCTACCAGATCGGCCAGTTCAACATCCTTAACGGCGCCTGTCCCGGTTGCGGCACAAAAGTGGCCGGCAGGGGTATGCAACCGATACAATTTTAATTGTCGATATCCATCAAGTTTATAAGGATGGGGGTAACCTGATTAACTCTTGTAAAATTAGCTGCTGGAAATACTATTTTATGCGTTTTGGAATTGTTTATTTATTACTAATGGTAGCTTTATCGCTGAGCGGTTGCGCCGAGCAGTACATTTCCAGTAAATCTGCTGATGAGTTGATCGAGTTATCGGGGCGGCGGGATCAGGCGGATCGTTGGCGGTTGGAGATTTTTGAAGCAGTGCTGGATCGGCCGTTGGAGCCCCGGCAACAGCAGCGGTTGGGGCAGTTGCTGGCCGAGGTTGCCGGTTCACCGCTGCACTCACCGGTCATAAGAAGCCGGGCGATAGAAATTGTCGCAGAGTGTTATTCCTCCCAAGCCGGTGCGTGGCTCAGCAGGGCGTTGGTGACCACCACCGAGCAAGATATTCGCCAGCAGATTATCGCCGAACTCGTCCGTTTGTCCGATCGAACTGCGCTGGGTAATCTGACGATTGATCTGGCAAAAAAATCAGCCAATGAATCCTGGAGGACCAGTGCGGTAGCTGGGGCAATGGCCGGCATAGTGGATGCCCAGCTGGAGGAGATTTTGTTCGATCAACTTTTAACGGGGGAAGGTGTGAAGGTTCGCCTGGCGGCGCTTAAGTGCCTGGTGGAGCTGGTCGGTATCGAACAGACGATCGATTTGATATCTTTCCTGCCGGATGATAGTGCTTTTACAAAGGAGGTTCGTTTCTGGGGGATGAGATTCGGTTATGTGCCCACGAACGCGGCACGTTTGTTTCTGTGTAATTACCAGCGAACCCATCTGAATGTTGAGCAGTTCAGCCAATTGTTAAATTTAGCGACGGATCTGGCAGAGCGGGAAAATTATCGATTCAATCCCGCCGATAGCTACCTTTTGCTAAGTCTGAGCGATACGCAGTTGAGCCAAAGCAGGAATATTAAATTGAGCAAAAATGGGGCTGAGTTGGCTGTGGAAATCGAGAGTTTTCTGGCCAGGCTCGGTCACTCCAAGCGTCCCCCCGGTTATGCCGGGGCCCGGGACGACTATGCCGAGGATTTTGCTGGCCAACGTAACCGGTTGTGTTATACTGACTTACTACGGATAAGGTTGCTGCTGAAAGAGCTGGCCCTGCCGATGAAGATCGCCGGTTTGAAGCAGCATTTGCGCGATGATTTAGCTCAGATTGACAGCGAGGTTGGCGGCTTGAGTTTTCTGGAAGCGGACGGCATTCGGTTTGAGCGTTATCCACCCGGCCGCCGGCTCGGCGATAATCAATATTTCGAATCGTCCGAGATGATCGAAGCTGCCGGCTTGTGTCTGACCCGCTGGCATTGTCACGCTGATTCTCATCGAACAGGTTATGGCCGGGATGTTGATCGGCAAAGCAGCCGGGGCCTTTCCGGCAAACGCGTCGGTTTGGATCCGTCCGATGAGAATTCCGTGGATCGCAACGGGACTTGGCGCGTGGCAGAGCTGGCGGGCCCGGGTGTTGATGACCTCGATTTTATTGAATATTGCAGCTGCCCGCTGGTTATAATAACACAGATACCTTACGGCCGATGTAATATTGATTACGTTAGCAGCGACGGAGTAGTAATTGATCTGGGCAATTATTGACAAAATAACTAAACGGCGAACCTGCTGTTTTATTGCGATATTGTTGATGCTGGGCTTGAACTCGTGCCAACCTGTCCGGAAAGTGCCTCTCCAGGATGACGCAGTAACGAGTTTTGGTATTGTTTCTCCACGTCTGTTGAATCCTCAGTTGACCGACGAAAATCTGGAGCGGAGGTTTATACCGCTGGATAAAGTACCCGAATCGGATTTTCTGGCCGATTCCGACAGCGAATGGTTAATGCAGCAGTTGAAATTCCGACGGATAGATAAGCCCGACCCGATCAAGGCTCGCAAGGCTTATTTACGCGGTAGGCGTCTGATGGGGCAGCGATTGTACCCTCAGGCTGTTGAGCAGGCGATGGAGGGGTTGGTTAATGATCCCAACAGCCCGGCGCTTTATCAGTTACTCTCCAGGGCTTACTTAAAGACCAATGATCAGCAGTCGGCGGCACAAGCGGCACGCCAGGCGATTAAAAGGGACGGGGTATCGCTGGGGGCCTATCGGGTGTTGGCCAAGTGCAGTGAGCAAAAAGGTGATTATCAGCAGGTGGTTTCGATTTTGCGGCAGGCTTTGCAAAGTCCAAAAGCCACTGCGGGCAATCCGGAAACAGCCGTGATTCGTTTGTTGTTGGCCCAGTCGTTGATGGAACTGGATTATCTGACTGCTGCAACGGAGCAATATAAAGAGGTGTTTAATTTGTTGCAAAGGCAACGCAGTTATTCGCACGATGAAATTCTGATGCGAACGCTGACCCGGCAGACACACCTCCCGCTGATAACCATGGCCGGTTTGTACGTGCAAATGGGCCGCATCGATAAAGCTGTTGCAGTAATCACCACGGCGCAGAGGTTCGCCGAGGAGAACGGCCTCACCAAGGTTACGGAGGT
>DAOWAK010000026.1 GCA_030634605.1 Sedimentisphaerales bacterium | reverse complement strand
GATGTACACGCAGCCAAACTGGCAGGTTCGGCGTTGATTGGCCAAGGTGCTAAAAACGTCGTTATTACCCTCGGCAAACGCGGTGCCCTGGCTCTCAATACCGAACACATCAGCCAGATACCGTCCTATGGCACGAGCATCGTGGATACCACCGGTGCCGGGGACGCGTTCTGTGGTGCGTTTGCCGTGGCTTTTGCCCGGGAAAAAGCCGGCGAATCGTCGGGAGAAGTCATTGCCAATGCCGCCCGTTTTGCCGCTGCCGCCGGGGCACTGGCCTGCACCAAATTTGGTGCCCAACCTTCGATGCCCCATCTGGAAGCCATTCAGAGACTGATCCAGCGATCCTGCTGAATTGAAATCCTGGTAATCGATCACCCGCTTCCTGCCAGAGTCCAGCCGACTTGTCGCTATCGGCGCCTTTATTTCGCGTGATCTTTTGTAAACCAAACCAACTTGGGTTAATCTCTGCTGTGACGTTGGCGGGAATTTTAGCGGTCAAAACGGGAAAAATATTGCTAGTTTTATGTCATTGGGAAACCACAAAACGCTGCCCTGTCTAACCGCCGAGTTGCCTGGTATTGGTGGGGATATCAAGACCCGGCCCGAGGACTTTGTGGTTGAGGAGTTGCCCCGGTACGAATTCAGCGGCCAGGGCGACCATCTTTTAATCCAGTTCGAGAAAAAGGGGATGGCGACTCTCGACGCATTGCTCCGGATTTCGCGAGCTTTGCGTGTTCCTCGGAAAAACATCGGCTATGCCGGGCTGAAAGATGCCTTGGCGGTTACCCGCCAGTGGATTTCTATTGAGCATCTCGATCCGGAGAAATTGCAGCTAATTGATCATCCCAACATTGAAATCTGTCAATATACCCGTCACAACAACAAGTTAAAACTCGGACACCTGGCTGCCAACCGCTTCACTATCCGAATCAGAAATGTTCAGCCCTGTCTGGAGCAGGCCTATCGTAACACCTGCCAGATCGTGGAGATTCTTACCGCGCGCGGGGTGCCGAATTATTTCGGGCACCAGCGATTTGGCAACCGTAATGACGCTCATCTGCTTGGCGAAGCTGTCATCCTGAAACACCTGGAGCTTTTCATTGACTTGCTGCTGGGCAAACCTGACGTCAAGAGAGACTCGGCGATTAATTCCGCCCGGAGTTTCTACGAGGACGGCAAATTTGAACAGGCCCGCAATGTTTGGCCGGCGAATTTTCATGATCAGATTCGTGCTCTCACCGCTCTGATTAAGAGTGACGGTGACAAAAAACGAGCTTATAATGTTATCGATAAGCGGTTTAAACGATTTTATGTTTCGGCTTATCAATCTGATTTGTTCAACCAGGTAACTGCCATTCGCATGCCGAATCTCGATAAACTGTTGCCGGGCGACCTGGCTTACAAACACGAAAACGGTGCCTGCTTTAATGTGGAAGATACAGTTGCCGAACAGCCCCGCTGCGCTGCCTTTGAGATCAGCCCTACCGGCCCCATGTTCGGCTACCGCAGCCCTGATGCCAGCGGTCCGGCAGGGGAAATTGAAAGCCGGGTGTTGGAGCCGACCGGATTGACTAAGGAAGATTTTCGGCAGATGAACTATTACCGGATCCGGGGCACCCGCCGGCCGCTGCGTTACCTGCCTCGCAATATGGATATTTCAAAAGGCAACGACGATCTGGGTGAGTTTATCCAGTTGAAATTCGATCTCGATTCTGGCTGTTACGCCACTACCCTGCTGCGAGAAGTCAACAAGACATAGAGTGAATTTTTGAAAAATCTTTGATCTTGGCACTTGAGTAACCGGAACTGCCACTTTATAATGTTCGGGACAAAAGGTTAGTGATTGGGTAACAGGTGTAGATTTCTTGAAAGTCGCTACGAAGTCACGAAAAAACAAGTAAAATGTCCACAAAGTTTAAAAAATCAAAGGTCAGAGCTTACACTCCCACGGAAAGGCTGCTTTTTGCCGTGGCGTTGGTTTTGGCAGTGGTAATGACCGGCACGATGGGGTTTTGCCTGCTGGAAGATCGCCCCCTGCTTGAATCGCTCTTTTTTACGCTTATTACGATCAGCACTTTGGGGATGAAAGCCGACTACATGGCCGACATTTCCGCCACCGGTCAGGTGTGGATAATGGTTCTGATTGTTATCGGCATTGTTTCAGCTATGATCGCCATGTCAATTGTGGTCAGTCTGGTTGTCGAAGGCCAGATGCGTATTATTTTAGGGAGACGAACCGTGCATAACAAAATCGCCACACTCAGCAACCATTTTATCATCGCGGGCTATGGCCGCATGGGTAGCCTGATCTGTCAACATCTTATGCACAGCAACGCCGCCCTGGTGGTGATTGAGCAGGACAGTCAGAATACTGCCCAGGCCGAACAGGATGGTTTTCTCTATGTTCTCGGCGATGCTAATGATGAAGAAGTCCTCAAGGCTGCCGGCATTGAACGGGCCAAGGGGCTGGTTGCCGCCCTGACCACCGACGCTGAAAATGTTTTTGTTACACTGGTTGCTCGTGACCTGAACAGCAAACTTTTCATCGCCGCTCGTGCCGAAAGAATCGACAGCGAAGCCCGTCTCTGTCGCGCCGGCGCCAACAAAGCTATTTGTCCACAGATGATCGGTGCCCGCCGGCTGGCCAACATTCTGACCCGTCCGGGAGTGGTTGATTTTGTCGATTTTGCCACTGAAGGGCTCGATCTGGAAGCGGAGCAGTACCAGATAGATCCCGAAAGCAAGCTTGTTGGCCAATCACTTCGTCAGGCCAACCTGCCCCGCGAGGTCGGCATGCTCGTGGTCGGTATGAAAACCGCTGACGGAAAAGTCATTTTTAATCCCGACCCGGACATTGTAATGAGCGCTAATGACACCATGATCGTCATCGGTCAGACCGGATCCATGGCTAAGCTGGAAGAACTCTTTAGCTGAAAAAATGTTAATCTACTACATAATCACCGCGATAATCCTGCTTATTCAATTTGTTATTCTGCTGGAAGGCTGTCGCCATATTGTTTATACCTTGCGCAGCTACAAACCAAAGGCATCTTCTTACGAGCCTGGTGTTGCCTTAATCAGCCCCTGCAAGGGTATTGACACCACTTTCGATCGTAACATTAATGCGTTTTTTGATTTGGATTATGCTAATTTTCAGATTTTTTTTGTGGTAGAAAGTGCCGACGATCCTGCCTATGCCCGGCTGGGGCAGATAATCGAGCAGCAAAAAGAGCAGACTCCGCAAATCAAAACTCATTTATTAGTTGCCGGATTAGCCAAAAACTGTTCCCAGAAACTGCATAATATTGTTTTTGCCGCCGACAACCTATCGGATGACATTGAAGTGCTGGCTTTTATAGATTCCGACGCCTGCCCCAAGAAGCACTTTCTGGGTTCTCTGGTAAGGCCGCTGCGTCGTCCAACCGTCGGCGGTACGACCGGCTATCGCTGGTTTGTGCCGGCGGACAATCGACTCAGCAGCAAGTTTCTGTCGGCGATGAACGCTTCGGTTGCATCAATGTTCGGTCCGCACAACTGGAACTCTGCCTGGGGTGGGGCCATGGCCATCAAAAAAACTCTCTTTGACGAACTCAAAATTCGTGACGACTGGCTGCTCAGTTGCTCCGACGACTACCTGCTTACCTACAGAGTCAAACAGGTCGGGCTGCGAATTATTTTTGTTCCTGCCTGTTTTGTTGCCAGTCACGAAAAATACTCCTGGAGCGAATTGTTTTTGTTTGCCCGCCGGCAGTTCATGATCACTCGATTCTGCATGCCACAGCTCTGGTGGCTGGCTCTGTTCGGTTGGGGACATTACCTGTTAGCTTTGGTGGCAGGATCGATAATCACGGTCATTCTGGCCCTGCAAGGCTCGCCGCACACCCTTTGGGCGGCGATTTTGCCGGTTTCACTACTGTTAAACGCCGCCATAAAAGCCTTGTCGCGGCAGATAATCATCTGCAAAATCTTTCCGGAGGAGCGAAAAAAACTCCTGGGACCGGCTCTGGTCGATATTTTTATGGCCCCGGTGATAGCCGGTTTTACGCTATTTTGCGTTCTGGCCGCTGGTGGCAACACCATTGTCTGGCGCGGAACCACCTATCGCCTACTGGGCCGCACTCAGGTCGAAATCGAAAAATCTGAGCAGTAAATTAAACGCCGAACGCCGGTAAATATTTGTAAAATAAAGACTTAAGATTTCGTGTTCGTTGGCATCCCAGGCATATCATAAGCTCCAATTCCCGGGAGATTGCCGGTTAAATCAGGCTCATTGCTTTAAAAACCGCTTTTTTTTGCAAAAAACCTTGTTTTCCATGGTAATTTAATTTTGACAAGCCCAAAACTGCCTGTTAAACTCACTGCACAAAATCTTATTGTGTTGTTTACAATTCATAAATTTGCGGGCCAGGTCGGCGAAGATGGATTGTCTTGATTAGCAAATTGCGGAAAGGAAAACTCTTATGTTGGAATATGACCGGCTAAAAGAAATGGTTGCTGCCGTGGAAGATGATCTCACCAAGGCTGAAGGTGGCAATAAAGCCGCGGGGACTCGCGTGCGCAAGGCCATGCAGGACATCAAACAAGCTGCACAGCTAGTCAGAATTAAAATTCTTGAACAGCGTTCTACTGATTAACCAGCCATTAGAACCAAAAATTCGCCGGGTATGACAAATTTCGGCCTTTAATTCGGACGGAAAATGTTTTGCCGGAGCGAATTAATACATTTTGAAAAATTTTCAGGTCAGGCCGGACATCGGGTGAAATTTACAGTGTTGCCTTCTGGGATTCTGTTTCAGCCAGGTGAGACTCGTTGTCCGGTTTTTCCGTTGCTTGGCGGGCCGGGATAGCAGAATAGCCCGTTATTGATCGCGCAATTTTTTCTAATCTTGGAGAATCGCAATGCCCCCCGTCTTGTTATTAAATCTGGATGAAATTGACCTGAACAATGTTGCTTACGACGCCGATGCTATCGAAAAAGTCAATCCTCATCGTTTTGAAATGCGTCAGCTCGATACCATTGTTTATCTTGATGCTGAAAATGACGTAATTCTGGGCTACAAAGATGTGGGTGAAAATGAATTCTGGGTGCGCGGACACATTCCCGGTCGGCCGCTTATGCCCGGCGTTCTCATGGTTGAAGCCGCCGCTCAAATGGCCAGTTTTTTCGCTAAAGTTGTTTCTGGCGAGGAACGTTTTTTCGGCTTCGGCGGTATTGAAAATGTAAAATTTCGCGGTCAGGTAGCTCCCGGCCAGCGTTTTTACCTGCTGGGCAAATTCCTGGAAAAGCGTCCCCGCCGTTTTAAAATGGCAGCTCAGGGCATCGTTGATAACAAGCTGGTCTTCGATGGCACGGTTATCGGTATGCCTATGTAACGACTTCCCTAAGCCAGTCTGGCAAGCGGAATTAACTTTTATTAGGCCCGGCTGTTCATTAAAATGCCCTCATGTCTCGGTACGATTTCTTTGATGGTTGTCTGCTGCTACCGCCCCAGGCGGACCTGAACCAGTCCACACTGGATCTGCCCGCTTCACCGGGTGTATGCCTTTTTTCCAACGACAATAATCAACCAATCCTACTGCTCTATGGTGCCAACCTTCGCAACCTGGTCCGGCGTCGATTGAGCGATGAAGCTGATGACGAGAAAAACAAACGTACTCGCTTAAGACCTGTTACCACGCGCCTCTGGTTTCGGCGAACCTATAGCCCCTTTGAGACCCACCTGAACTATTTTAATATTTCCCGTGAAGTTTATCCCGCGACTTACCGCGAATTCTTCCCCCGTCTGGATACCTGGTTCATCTGCCTGAACCGGCGGAATAAATATCCCTTCTTTGCCCGAACCAGTACAGTCAACCCCGACGAACAAATGCAATATTGGGGCCCACTGCCTACCAAAAAATCCGCCGACTTGTGTCTGGAAATTTTACAAAACATCTTCAATCTCTGCCGCTGTCCCCACCTGCTCGAAAAAGCTCCGCAGGTTGCCGCCTGTTCTTATGCCCAGATGAACCGCTGTGCAGCGGTCTGCGACGGTACTGTTTCCCGGCAGGACTACCTCGAACTTATCGACCAGGCCGCGATGCTGCTCAACCAGCCACTTCAAAACTCCATCGTTCTTTTTCAGGAAAAGATGAATCAGCTTTCAAAAAACCTGCAATACGAACAGGCCCAGCAGCAAAAAGAAAAAATTGAGCTGATAAAAAAACTGCAATCGCCGGCTTTTCGCTGGTTTGCATCTCTGGAAAAATTTTCCATTCTGGCGTTTCTGCCCGGGGCGAAAGTAAAAAACCCCAAATCCCGCATGCTTCGTCCCACTATAACCTCTTTTTTGATTACGCCCAGCCGAATCAGCCAGATTGAATCGCTACCGCTGGCCCAGGCCCAGCAGGCCGCGAGCAACCTTCTTGACCACCTCCACCTGGCTAAAATGCAATCCGTCCCTGAACTGCTGGAAAATCATCAAATAGAAATGCTTGCCTGGACCGTTCATTTGTTGTATAAATCAGATCAGCAGCCCAGGGCTCTTTTTCTGCGGGCCGACGAAAATCTTGATGTGCTGCAACTAGCTGAAAAAATTATCACTTGTTTCACCAAAAAATCGGCCAATAATAAACGGCAGAACGGCAAAAACCTGAAACTGGATAACTTTAATCTTACCGATAACCCTGAAGAAAGGAACGATTCATGCTGATTTCATTCTCGCCCCGAACAAGTAAAGCTTTCTTGGTAATTTCAATTTTGACACTGGCCCTGTCGAGCATCGGCTGTGGTCGCGGCATTAAAGAAGGTCTTTACGCCGTTACCGGTGCTTCCGGAAAAACCACCCTTATCAAAGGTGACCCCTCCGGTATCGCCGCCCAATACGGCTCCTGCACAGTCGAAACTTTTCAAAATGACATTGGTGACGTTTGCCCCCAGAGCTTTCTGGATAAGCTGTCCGGCGTGATACAGGAGCAGC
Source organism: Sedimentisphaerales bacterium (assembly GCA_030634605.1). GTDB lineage: Bacteria > Planctomycetota > Phycisphaerae > Sedimentisphaerales > SM23-30 > JAFGSR01. The sequence goes on along the minus strand of DAOWAK010000026.1, from coordinate 1,967 downwards.
TTCGCCACAAACCACGCTCGCTGGGCGATAAACTCAAAGGCAAAGAAAAAGGTGAACTGGGGCCGTTCTTCACCGGCCCGGCTAATAAATCCATTTTAATTACCGGCCGTGTTATTCAGTACGACATCGGTGATATCGCCGACAAGGCCTTGAGCCCGCTCGACGAGGCAATCTGTCGTGTTCAGATACTCGATGCCAACACAAATACTCTACTGGTCGAAGCCAACCTCACCAGCCGGGTCAAAAGCTCCGTCCGCACCGGCTCATCAGAAATGGCCGAGGGTATCGCCAAAGCCATTGGAAAACTATTCCTGCCCAAGAAGAAAGATTAAAAATTAAGAGTAGTGCATCCCCTCCAAAAACTAACCAATTAATCGGCCTCGCTCAGTTGCGGGGCCGGTTTTTTAAAGGGCAGAACATCGCTTATTGCGGTGGTTCGCCCCGATAAGCACGACAGTTTATCTCAATGTGTTTCGACCAGATTCGTTCCGGCTCCAGCAGCGTCGCCCGCCGTGCCAATTTCTCTGCCCCAGGCGGCTCATCCAGTAACGCTGCTATTGCCCCGGCTACTTCATTCACGTTTCGAGGTCGAACGCAAACACAACCAAATTGTTCCAGATCGTGGTCAACATAATATCGTTCATTCTGGGATGTTACCACCGGCAGCTCCGCCAGAATTCCGCTCAGGATCGAGGTGTTACGCAAATCAGCGCCACGTTGCGGTAAACTGACAAATACATCCGCCCCAGCCAGGCCATCGGCAATCTGCTGTTCACTGGCAAAACCTGTCCAACTGACATGCTCGTCCAATCCCTGCTGCTGACACTGCTGTTGCAACTTTTCGTAATAATCCGGCGCATCCGGATGGGCACCACCCAAAATCAATCCATGCACATCACGTCCCTGTTGCCGTAGTCGGCCTATCGCTTCAAGCAGAACATCCACATTTCGTCTCGGCAACACAAAGCCAAAAAACACCACCACCTTAGCACTTTTCGGTAGCGACATCCGGCGGCGGCATTCAATTTTTTCCTGTCCCGCTGCTGACTTGATCTGGAAATGGCTGCCCACCGGTGTTGTATAAATTTTAGCCCGACTGATGCCCTGATCCGCCACGGCCTGATAATCCCGCGAATTCGAAACCGTTATCGCGTCCGCCGCCTTTAACAACGGTCGATACCGCCACCGCAACCACGGTTTGCTCAACGCGATATCATGCTGCATAACCACCACTCGAATTGAAGGGGCCATCCGCTTCAACAATGGAACCACCGCCGACATCGTCCATGAATTCCACCCCGAATACTTTGCTGTCGGGTTCTGAATGTGTACTATGTCCGGCTCCAGACGCAGTATCTCCGCGCAAATTGCCCGCCGATTCAATGCCGACCACTTAGTTACTCGCGGATAAACCGCATAACCCGCCTCTGCCCCGGCAATTGCAGATCTGTCAACCGCCTTGTCAGCCGATGTCAGAACCGCAACATCATAATCACCCCGCGCCGCAGTCCGTTCAGCGATAATCCGCACATGGCCCGATACTCCGCAACGAATATTGGGGAAACTGCCTGAAACTATTAATAATTGCTGTTTTTGCGTCAAATTACCATACCCTCACTACCCTGCACCAGCCATCGTCGGCATAAATAGCCGAAATCGCAACCAACCCCTCAACATTATACCTGTCACAAACCAAACCACAAGTTACCCATCTCGTAAACAAACCTGACAACTTTTTAGGATAAAATTGACAGGTATCAAAATGCTTGTCAGTCATGTCGAACCTAAATAACGCTTCAATTCCTGTTTTCTGCGTTATTAACTGTGTTAACTTTCGCAGTTTTACGTTTCGTTAATTGCACTCCAGCAGGGCCTTCAGGACGGTTTTTAATAAAATGTACTTTCGTAAAGTTCACCGAACCTGTTTAAAATTGTCGTCCGCTTGGCCAAAAAAGGCCCTGCCGATC
>DAOWAK010000050.1 GCA_030634605.1 Sedimentisphaerales bacterium | reverse complement strand
TCGCCGTAAGTGGACTCCACCAGAATATAGTCCGCATGTTTAAACGAAGACGGGTCCTGAATAATCGGTTTGTTCTTCCGCCCGATATCACCCGAAAACAAAATCGTACGTTTCTCGCCGTTGCTGCTGATTTTCAACTGAATCATCGCCGAACCCAGGATGTGACCCGCATCACGAAAAGTCGCCTCCATCCCCTCCGCCACCTGAACCGTCGATTCATAGTCCACCCCCACAAACATCTCCCCGCAATCCTCCGCATCCTCCACCGCGTACAACGGTTCTGTCGGAAATTTCCCCCGCCGGCCTTCCTTTTTGTGACGCTTCCGCTTATAAGCCGCGTCTTCTTCCTGGATGTGTGCCGAATCCAGCAGCACCACCTGAGCTATTTCACGGGTAGCCGTCGTACAGAATATCTTCCCTCTGAAACCTTCCTTAACCAGTTTCGGCAGCAGCCCGCAGTGATCCACATGCGCATGCGTAACCAACACCGCGTCCAGTTGCCTCGGCGGGATAAAAAACTCATCCCAGTTCCGCTCCCGAAACTGCCGCTCCTGATATAGCCCGCAATCCACCAGCACATTAGTCCCGTTAGCCTGCACCAGAAACCGCGAACCCGTAACATTCTGCGCCGCACCCAAAAATGTCAACTTAATCTTCATATAGCTCCTCTAATATCTATTTGTAACCGTTTACGGAAATAACCGGGTGGCATGCTCAAGTACTCTTGAGCATGGTCTCTCTGCTATTAGTTGACTTCAGCCCCGTGTGGCAACACGGGGTTCCTGCACCGCTGGCCTCTCGCCGGCATCTTAAACCTAACCACCGTTCTGACTTGTCATGCCCGACGTGATCGGGCATCCAGTATTTTTTACAGGATCAACACCAAGCCCCCAGCCGCCAGGCGGGGGTTACGATCTCCCCCAAAACCCTACCAATTCCCCATCTCCCTGTCAAGAAATGATTACCACCGCCACGGTAGTCCCAGGACATGTTGTATTCATCCTTCAGGCTTTCTTCTAACCCCCACCTGCCTGTCAAGAAATGATTATCCCCATCCCGTTCCCCAACATCCCGCCCAAATTCCCGTTAATACCACACCCCTGCCGCATCTTTCCAGCAATATCATCCAATCATTTCAGTATAATTACCCTTATTGTCCGTCATATCAAACAGTTAAAGCCGACCTGATTATCCAGGAAATCTCTTGACTTTTCCGCTGATGCAGTTTACTTTATTGGAGCATTTGAGGGCCTGGGTATCCCAGCCGGAAAAGACACCTTGGATTTCGCATCGTAGCTCTAAACAAATCCGGCGAAGTATAAGCCGGTAATATGGTGATGGTTGTAGTATAAAATAAAGCCATGGGTTAATCTGGGGTTAATCTGGGTCAATCTGGTAATCTGGTAATCTGGGGACACCATACTAATTTTTTGACAGGTATTTATATTTTTCATAGTATTCTGCAATGGCAAGATTGGCACGAGTTGTAGTTCCTGGTTATCCGCATCATATCACCCAGCGGGGAAATCGCCGTCAGCAGACGTTTTTCTGCGACGAAGATTACAAAGAATATATTGATCTGATGTCGCAGTGGTGTTCGCAGTTAGGCGTAGCTATATGGTTTTATTGTTTGATGCCCAACCACGGGGAAGAAAAAGGGACATTCACATTTTTAAATTGGCTGTATAGCTCCAGTACGTCAAGATTTAGCCATGCCCAGTATATTTATATACATCCGATCTGCCGCGACGGATTGTCCTGTCCAGAATTCTTTTCATCCAACCTGCCGCGACTAGCGAAACATGGCGAGCGGGCGCTGGCACGGCGGGAATCCAAAATTCAACCTGCCGCAACGGGCTTGCCCCGGCGGGAATTCAAAACTCAAAATTTCATACTCCACCATCGCAGTAGGACATAAAATCCGTGAAATCCGTGGTTATATAAAGACTTATATTGAATTTCTCTGAGTTCTCTGTGTCCTCTGTGGCTTCTTAAATTCCGAACCAAAAGCGCGACAGCCGTTTTTCAAAACTCGCAACTTTCGGCAAAAAACACCCAACTTTGCCCCAACTCTCGTCAATTTCTATGAAAAATCAGCCAACTTTCGACAACTTTTTGACACAAAATTTGATCTTTTCTTAATTTTGGCGCGCTTTTTTCGGGTTTTGAGCGCCGCACTTTCAGCCTCATTATGGACCCGCCGCACCCTTATTCCTGCCAAAATAGCAGGTTCGTTTTCGGTTCACTGCGTACCGTTTGCGCGGCGCTTTTTCATCACTTTTCGAGCCGGTTCGGCAACCGCACCCCACCACCTAGCCCCGCGTGGAACGCGGGGTTCCTGCCATTTCATTCAGGACGAGTATAAAAACTTGCCGATACCTATCATTTTGCTACAATCGAATCCAGGTTGTATGCTGGATAAAACTATTAATTCATGGAGGCGCTTAACATGTCAAGAAACAAAGCTTTACCCATTCTCCTGACAACCTGCATCGCTGTTTTTTGGTTTACCATCCCTGTCCCCGCCGCTCAGAACAACAGCCATTTACCTAAAGTCCTCATCCTCGGCGATTCCATATCGATAGATTATACCAACAACGTCGCTCAGCTGCTCTCCGGCAAAGCTGAAGTTACCCGCCCCCGCCGAGATAACCACCGGGCCATCAATTGCGGCTCCACCGCCATGGGCCTCAAAAACCTCGATAATTGGCTAAAAAACGGCAAATGGGACGTCATTCATTTCAACTGGGGACTCTGGGACCTCTGTTATCGCAATCCGGAATTATTAAAGGAACACGGCAACCGCGACAAAGTCAACGGTTTCCTGACAGCCACCCCGGCCCAATATGAACAAAACCTCTCTAAGCTCGTCAAAAAGCTCAAAGATACCGGTGCCCAGCTCATCTGGGCCGCTACCACCCCCGTCCCCGAAAACGAAGCAGGCCGCTTCGCAGGCGACGCGATTAAGTATAACGCCGTAGCCGCTAAAATTATGCGCCAAAACCAAATCCCCATCAATGATCTGCACGCTTACATAAGTGCAACAGGCCAAAAACATTACCTTCGCCCCGGCGACGTGCACTATACAAAAGATGGATACCATTACCTTGCAGCAAAGGTCGCAACCATAATCGAAGCCGCGCTGGGACCGGTCACCATGGAACTTTGGCCCGACGCCCCCCCCGGAGCGCTGGGCACCGAATCCAAGGATAAACCCACAATCACCATGCACCTGCCCATAACCGTCAACTCCACCCGCGCGGCAGTTGTCGTCCTGCCGGGCGGCGGTTACCACCGACTGGCGGAGGACCATGAAGGTCGGCAAATTGCCCGATGGCTAAACTCCTATGGCGTTGCAGCTTATATAGTTAAGTATCGTCATGCCGGCAAAGGGTACGGATACCCCGCACCCCAGGACGACGCTCAACGCGCAATGCAAATCGTGCGGAGCAAAGCCGGCCAATGGGAACTGGATGCAAACAAGATAGGCGTGCTCGGTTTCTCGGCCGGTGGCCATCTAGCCAGCACGGTTACTACATTATTTGATACGGAATACGGAATGGCTGGTGATGCCTCTGATAACGTGAGCAGCCGCCCTGATTTTTCGGTGTTGTGTTATCCGGTAATATCGATGACGCAATGGTTTACGCACAGGGGGTCGAAAAGAAACCTGCTGGGTGAGCAGCCCGACGCGGAGCTGGTGAAACTGATGTCCACGGAGTTGCAGGTTACCGAAAAGACACCGCCGGTGTTTTTGCTGCATGCGGATGACAATCGCGAGGTGTGGCCGGAAAACAGCATCGCTTTCTACACAGCATTGCGGAAGGTGAAAGTCAAAGCGGAGTTACACATCTACGAAAAAGGTGGACACGGATTCGGACTGGGTCAGGGTAAGGGGCCGGTGGAGAGTTGGCCCAATGTTTGCCGGGATTGGATACTGGATATCATTGCGGAATAATACTTACTTATTTTCTTTTGTGATATAGATAACCGCATGGGCTGAAGCCCATCCTTGTAGAAATTATTAGAGGTATCCTATATTTTTTGATCCTCTTGATTTTTCCCGGATTCAATAGAAAAGCTTTTCAATACACGGATAAAGTAAACCGCCTGTGTGGGCAAGTCAACTGGTTTTGTGGATAATCAGGTCCGACTCAAACTGCTTGCTGTGGCGTATAATATGGGTAATTACCTGAGGATATTAACAGGGAGCACTGGGGTGGGGGCGAGATCTTTGTTTGGTGTGTAATGCTTCAGTCGGAATTGGACATTTCCTGAATTTGAATTAGTATATGTTTCAACGAAAGGAAGTGGCTGACGATATTTTGGAGCAGACCAGAAGGGCAACTGAGCAAGGGCTTGTGCAGAATTTGTCACACTTTTGTCACACGGGCAGTTTTGAGGCCCAAAACGAAAAGCACTAGAATTTGTAAGTGCCCACTAGAAAGAAAGTTATAAAACACGCCCGAAGGGATTCGAACCCCTGACCTACGGATTAGAAATCCGTTGCTCTATCCAACTGAGCTACGGGCGCAACTTTTGCCTAACATGGTGTTATTTAAAAGTTTCTATGATTTTTTTTCAACTTTTTACAAGCAATGATGCTTATTGTTCGAGCGCTTTGCGGTCGTTGTTTTCGAACGCTTTGGAATCATCGAAGAAAGTAGCTATTCCCGCTTCGGTTAGCGGATGATCACAGACCTTTTGCAGGATATTGGCCGGGACGGTTAAAATATCAGCTCCGGCGAGCAGGCATTCGGTCAGTTGTGAAAAATTCCGGAAGCTGGCTGCCAGAATCTCGGTATGGATGTCATAATTCGTGAATATGGTAGCGATTTCCTGGATCAGCCGGGGACCGATATCCTTGCGGTCACCACCGCAGGCGACATATTCCGAATTGGAAACGTTCTGGTCGTCATCGGAGTTTCTGTGGTCCTCTATCCAGTAGAGGCTGTTGCCCGGGGTGCGTTCGGGATGGTCGTTTTTGTAGGCGTAATCAGCCAAGCGACCTAAAAACGGGCTGATATAGCAGGCACCGGCGTTAGCGGCCCAGAGAGCCTGGGTCGAACTGAAGACGAGGGTTGCGTTGGTTTTGATGTCCTTTTCCCAGAGAGCCCGGATTACTTTGAGACCGGTATGGGGGTCGTAAGAGTCATCAACCGCGGCGTAACCACCGACGGGAACTTTAATTACGACATTTTCACCCCACTGGGCAAACTCCAGGGCCTGGGCTACCATTTCCTTTTCGGTCAGCTCGGTCAGCTCCAGGTTAACCGGATTGGGAGCTACCAGCTCGATCAATTGGCGGGCAATTTCCGTGGCGTGTGACCAGCTGTTGGCGCCGGCTTTTTTCATCAGGGTCGGATTCGTTGTTACGCCGGAAATGATTCCAGCTTCGTAAAGCGGCTTGATGTCGGCGAATGTCGCGGTATCTGCGAAAATCCGGGGGCCTCGGGCGGAAGGATGGGCTATTTTTTTGCCTGGAGCAGGGCGGGTCTCGGCCATTCTCACGCGTCGGGCGTGGGCACCAGATTTAGTTTGCTGAATATTAAACATGTTGAAAGCATTCCTTTCTGCTATCAGTTAACTATCTATTCCAATTACACTTATGGGAATTTCACCAGTTAAATGCAGGGAATAACGATTAGTAGCCACTAAATCGGCGGAAAAACCGTTCTACCGGGGTGAAAAACCGCTGCTCATAATCTTTAGTGCTTAGCAGTTGGATTTTCAATAGATAAACTCACAAAGTCTTTTATTTTCTACATATATACCCAATGGGTATCATAATGCCGGGCAGCCCACTTCCGTGGGGGCTGGATCAGGGCGGTCAGATACTCGATCGGGTCGAGGACAAGCTTAGATTTACAAATTGAGCAATATGGTGTTTTCATTTGTGATCGGTATAAATTAGATTCCGCTGAACTATTGTTTCGATAAGCAATAGAAGATATAAAAGGTTACGAGTTTTTTGTTTTTTTTGATAATTATCTCAGACTAACGGGCGTTTTTGTCGTAAAGGTTTATATATGAGGATTTTAGCTACAGGAGGAGCCGGATTTGTCGGCAGTGCCACGGTAAGGCGATTGCTTGGAGGAGGTCATGAGGTGTATGTCTATGACAATCTCAGCACCGGCCACCCCGATTCGGTCCCTGCCGAACTACTGACCAAAGCCGATCTGGCTGATTCTGAAAAATTGGTTGATTATCTGCGTTCAAAGCGGATTGAGGCGGTCATGCACTTTGCCGGGTCCATCGCGGTGGGTGAATCGGTCGAAGATCCGCGCAGCTATTACCGCAACAATGTTATTAATTCCCAAATCCTGCTGGAAGCTATGCTTGAGGCAGATGTCGGGAAAATCCTGTTTTCCAGCACGGCGGCGGTTTATGCGGCTACTGATGGGCTTTTAACGGAAGATTCGGCGAAAGATCCTGACAGTCCTTATGCGTTTAGCAAATGGGCCATCGAAAGGATGATTGCTGATTTTTCGCGGGCTTATGGGCTGGGTTATGCGGTTTTGCGTTATTTCAACGCCTGCGGCGGCAGCGAAGATGGCCGATTTGGTGAAGATCACCATCCGGAAACCCATCTGGTTCCGCTGGTGCTGAAGGTTCCGCTGGGCCAACGGGAATTCATCGGCATCTTTGGTGATGATTATCCGACCCCGGACGGTACTTGCATCCGGGATTATATCCACGTGGACGATCTGGCGGAAGCACACCTGCTGGCGGCTGAGGCGATAGCGCCTGGTCGGGGTGGTGTTTATAACATCGGAACCGGGACTGGTAATTCGGTGCGGGAAGTGATTGAGACTGCCCAGGAGGTTGTTGGGGAAAAAATTGCTACCAGGATTCTGCCGCGTCGAGCCGGCGATGCGGCGCGGCTGGTGGCGGGTAGTGAAAAGTTGCGCAGAGAGTTGGGTTGGCAGCCACGCTATAAAAACCTGCGTGAGATTATGGCCTCGGCCTGGCAATGGCATGAAGCGAATCCGAACGGCTACAAAAAATGATCTATAAAAAACTTACCGCTTATTTCAGATTAATTCGGGTATCCCACTGGATCAAAAACGGTTTTGTTTTGGCGCCGCTGGTGTTTGCCCGTCAGTTCGAGGATGTGCAGTTGTGTATTCAGGCGGGGTGGGCGTTTTTGAGCTTTTGTTTGTTGGCCAGTGCGGTTTACATTTTAAATGATCTTTGCGATCGGGAGGAAGATGCACAGCACCCGGATAAGCGGGAGCGGCCGCTAGCTTCGGGGGCGGTTGGTGTAAACGAAGCGGCGGTTTTGATCGGGCTGTTGATGATTGCGAGCTTGGTGATTGGTTGGTATCAGTCCATGCAGATGCTGGGGGTGTTGCTGTTTTATCTGGGTCTGAGTGTCGCGTATTCGCTGGGGCTGAAGCATGTGGCGATACTGGATGTGATGGCTATTGCGGCGGGGTTTGTGTTGCGGATTCTGGCGGGTGCATTGGCGGTTAACGTGCCGCTTTCGCATT
>DAOWAK010000329.1 GCA_030634605.1 Sedimentisphaerales bacterium | reverse complement strand
AGTTAGTTCCTGTTGCGGAAAACGTTTATTTGTCATTCCCGCGCAAGCGGGAATCCAGAATATTGCACAAAACCGCTGTTTCGGGCCACTGGACCCCCGCTTTCGCGGGGGTGACAGTCTTTCCGCAACAGGTACTAGTTATTCGTCATTTTGATTTCGTCATTAGTCATTAACTGAAAAAACGTTGGAAACAGCCATGATCTTTATAATTCAAAAAAACATAGCTTTTGGATTTATGTGGTTTTATTTACACTCCAGCCAGTTGGCGCCCCACTTCAAATCCACGGTAATCGGCACTTTAAGATCTAATGCTCCGGTCATTTCTTCCCGGACAATTTCACTGAACTGCTCCGCTTTATCCCGGTTCAACTCAAAGACCAGCTCATCATGAACCTGCAAAATCATCTTCATCGCCAGCTTTTCTTTCCGAATCCGCCGATGAATATTCACCATTGCCACCTTGATCAGGTCCGCCGCCGAGCCCTGAATCACCGTATTAATCGCCATTCGCTCCGCCAACTGGCGACGATTGTGGTTGGAACTGTTCAGCTCAGCTAGCATCCGCCGCCGCCCCATAATCGTTCGCACAAAACCATCCTTTCTCGCCTGCTCAATTATCCCTTCCATAAACTGCTTAATATCAGGATAACGCCCAAAATAATCTTTAATAAATTGCTGAGCATCTTTGCGGCTCATCCCCGTGGTTCGGCTCAAACCAAAGGCACTCTGGCCGTAAATTATCCCAAAATTAACCGCTTTCGCCCGACCTCTCTGTTCGCTGTCCACCTCCTCCGGCTCTATCCCAAAAACCTGTGCCGCCACAAATCGGTGAATGTCCTGCTCCCCCGCAAACGCCTCCAGCAGCCCCTTGTCCTGACTGAAATGGGCCAGCATCCTCAACTCAATCTGAGAATAATCCGCCGCCATCAGCACATCACCTTTTTCCCCCGGCACAAAAGCTCGCCGAATCTCCTGCCCCAGCTCTGTCCGGATCGGAATATTCTGCAGATTGGGATTACTGCTGCTCAGCCGCCCCGTCGCCGCCACCGTCTGATTAAACGAAGCATGAACCCGCCGCGTATCCGGGTTAATCATGCCCGGCAACTTGTCAACATAAGTGTTCTTCAGCTTACTCAACTGGCGATATTCCAGCATCAGCTTCGCTACCGGGCTTTGCCAGCTCAATCCCTCCAGCACTTCCTGATCCGTCGAACGCCCCGATTTGGTTTTCTTGGTCGATTCCAGACCTAACCGGTCAAACAGCACTTCCGACAGTTGCTTGGGCGAGTCCACGTTGAAAGTGCACCCGGATTCCTTATAAATCGCGCTGGTCAATTCATCCAGCCGCTCCGCCAGCCTGCCGTTGAGCTTCTTCAGCCATCCGACATCCAACGCCACCCCGTTAAACTCCATCTCCGCCAGCACCTCCACCAGCGGCATCTCAATTTGCTCGAATAACTTTCGCAACTCCTCTTGCCCCGCCAGCTCATTTTCAAAATACTTTTTCAGCCGCCACGTTACCACCGCGTCCTCTGCCGCGTAATCCGAAGCCGTCTGGGTATCCACCATATCAAAAGTAAGCTGGTTTTTTCCCTTGCCGATCAACGCCTCCAGCTTGATGGTCTCGTGCCCCAGAAAATCCTCCGCCAGCGAATCCATATTGTGATGCGTCCGGTAGCTGTGCAGAATGTACGACGCCACCATCGTGTCAAATTCCACCCCCGCCAACTCAATCCCCGCCCGCCGGAGCACTACCGCGTCGTACTTAATATTCTGCCCGGTTTTTTTCACCTTCGCATCCGTCAGAATCGGCCCCAGCTTTTCCATCGCCTGCTGCT
>DAOWAK010000272.1 GCA_030634605.1 Sedimentisphaerales bacterium | reverse complement strand
CCTCTTCCAGATCGTTTCTACAAATGATCACCTGTTCAACCTTCTCGAACTGATGAATGCGGTACAAACCATAGGTATCCTTGCCCGCCGCACCGGCTTCGCGACGAAAACAGAGCGACTGGGCGACATATTTTTTCGGCAGTTCCGCTTCATCCAAAATCTCATTCATGTGCAGGCTTGTAACCGGCACTTCGGCGGTGCCCACCAGGAACAATTCATCCTTGGGCACTTCGTAAACCTGACTGCGGCCTTCCGGGAACCAACCGGTACCCAAAAAAGTTTCCTCCCGCGTCAACACCGGCACCGTCAAAGGTTCAAATCCCCTGGCCACCATCTGCTCATGAGCCAACCGCAAAACCGCCTGATGCAAAAGCACCCCGTCACCCTTCAACAGGTAATTCCGCGCACCGGACAGTTTCACGCCGCGTTCCATATCCACGATACCCAGGTTGGTCCCCAGGGTGATGTGGTCTTTCGGTTCAAAATCAAAATCACGTACCTTACCCCACCGTCGAACTTCGACATTACCCGACTCGTCCGGTCCCACCGGCGCGTCCGGATGAACCGGCAGCGGTATGTTGAGCAGCAATTCATGCACTTGTGGCTCCAACTGAGCAACCTGATCGGTCAGTTCCTTCTCCTGATTCTTTAACTGCGCCATCCGCTCGATTGCCTGGTCCCGCTGGCCGGCGTCCTTCATCCTGGCAATCGCCTTGCCAGTCTGGTTCTTCTCCGTGGCCAATTCCTGGAGCTCACGCTTCAATTGCATCTGCTGAGCATCCAGACTCAGCAATTCATCCACATCGACATCACAGCCTTTCTGTTGACAGGCCGTTTTGTATATTTCCGGGGCTTCTCGTAATTTCTTTATATCTATCATAGTTCAGTAAAAATACGCCAATCCAGCCCAAAAAGCAAGTTTTAATTCTACCACTGCCCGACCAAAACGCTTAATCTGGACCCCCTGCTCCCTTCAAATCCACCAAGCCGGTTAATTAGTAATCTTTTTCTCTAATTGGCTCGGCACCGCTTCGATGCCCGCCTGATGCTGCTCAACCAGCTCAGTAATACGAGCCAGCACCTCCGGGTGCTTCTTGGCCACATTGAACTTCTCCGCCGGGTCACGGTCCAGATGAAACAATAACGGCGGATCATGCTTTTTCCGATCGTTTTTGCGGCCGGACTGGGTGACAAAATGAGCCTTCCATGGCCCTTGTCTCACCGCGAACAGTTTTGCCCCACGGTAATAAAACATGTCTTTCCGCTTACCTGCCTTGTCACCCAGCAACATCCCAGCCATGCTCACACCGTCGATCACCCGATCCTGGGGCAAATCCACCCCGGCCAGATCCAGACACGTTGCGAAAATATCCATCGTGCCGGCCAACTCACGGTTAACCACCCCTGCCCGGACTCGCCCGGGACACCAGGCCAATCCCGGCACTCGCATCCCCCCTTCCCAGGTGCTGCCCTTGCCGTCCCGCAACAACCCCGCCGAACCACCGCTTAATTTTTGTGTCAGCCACGGACCGTTATCACTGGTAAAAAACACTAGAGTATTTTTCGCCAGGTTCAATCGCCGCAACGTATCCATAATCTCCCCTACGCTCCAGTCCAGCTCTTCAATCACATCGCCATAAAGCCCCCGCCGGCTCTTGTCCTTAAAAGCCTTCGACGCAAACAACGGCACATGGGGAAACGAATGCGCCAGATAAAGAAAAAACGGTTCTGCCTGGTGCTGTTCAATAAACGTCTTGGCCTTGGCTGTGTAACGTCGGGTAAGCGTTCGCTGATCCACTGGCTTCTCGAGTACGTCTTCGCCGTCCATCAAAATGCTGGGCTTCATATCGTTGCTGTAGGGAATGCCGTAATAGCTGTCGAATCCCCGCCGGGTTGGTAAAAACTCCGGCAAATGTCCCAGATGCCATTTGCCTACACAACCAGTAGCGTAACCCTTGCACTTCAATGCCCCGGCGATAGTAATTTCCTCTGCCGGCAGACCTCCCGCTGAATTCGGAAACAACACCCGTCGCTTGTTACTGCACATGCCGTTGCGAATCGGCAATCGCCCCGTTAAAAGTGCCGCCCGGCTCGGCGTGCAAACCGACGAAGCCGAATAAAATTGTGAAAACTTCATCCCCTCCACCGCCATCCGGTCCAGGTTCGGCGTCGCAATCGTCGGATGACCATAGCAATTCGCATCGCCATAACCCATATCATCCGCGAAAATCACCACAAAATTCATCTGCTCATTCTGACCCCTTCGCCCTGCCAGCCCTGATGAATTCCTCGACTTGTTACTGACACAGCCTGATCCGCCCCCTATCAATCCCAGCAACCCTGCCCAGCTTAAACCGAAACCAGCAGACTTTCCCAGAAATTCTCGACGATTCATGCAAAACCTCGCTTTTTGAAATTCTGACTGCCTAACTTAACGCAAAGTGAAATAACCGTGCCCGATCAGATCGTAAACCTGCTCTTCGACAATTTGCAAACCTGCCTGGGCAAAGATATCGCGCCACTGCTGAGCCGAGCCGATCTGCTGATTGCTTAACTGATGAAACAAATGGTGCTCCAGCGATGCCGTCGGGTGTTTTTTCAACCAGGCCCGATCCTGCAGACAAAACTCCCCCACCACAAACATCGTCCCGGCGAACCGCTCTTTCAGCTGCTTCAACAACTCCACTAACCGCCCCGGCTGCTGCAGATATTCATGAAAAGTATCGCAGGCCGTTATGCAGTCAACTCCCTGCACCGCAGCCGGCAGCTCCGGCATGTCGAACATGTCCCCCGTCTGCGCCGTCAATCGACCGCCGCAATCATCCCGATCTAATTGCTTCAGACAAAAATCCACCAT
>DAOWAK010000112.1 GCA_030634605.1 Sedimentisphaerales bacterium | reverse complement strand
TAATATTTTTTGACAGGATGACAGGATCGGCAGGATTGTTTGTCAAGAGAATAAAGATATTTAACTACGGATTGCACGGATTTTTAAGATAAGAATTTTTGCCACAGAGGACACAGAGGGCTCAGAGGAATTTAATATTTTTTGACAGGATAACAGGATTGGCAGGATTGTTTGTCAAGAGAATAAAGATGTTCAACCACGGATTGCACGGATTGCACGGATTTTAAGATAAGAATTTTGCCACAGAGGACACAGAGGGCTCAGAGAATTAATATTTTTTGACAGGATAACAGGATTGGCAGGATTGCTTATCAAGAGAATAAAGATATTTAACCACGGATTTCACGGATTGCACGGATTTTAAAGAATGAATCGGCGAGACAAATTTTAAATGTACCTGACCCCTTTAACCCTTCCCCATGACAATGCGTATGGCGATGTAGGGTACGATGTTGAAGATGAAAACTGATATTTTGTAGGCGCCCAGGATGGAATAGATGATTGCATTGAACTGCTGTTCGGTCATGGGAAGCCATTTGGTGTGGATTTTATAGACCCATTGCCGGGTGGCGCTGAGCATCAGGAAGGAAAACATCAACAGTCCCATATTGATTACGGAACACCACAACAAAATATCACGAACTGCTTCGATGGTCATCAGGCACCTCATTTCTTTCGGGTACTAAAGTGATTATAATTTGCCGCTATGCTTGTCATGATAAGCTCTTTCAGTTTAATAAGCAAGGCTATAATGGTGTTAACTTTCGCAGTTTTACGTTTCGTTAATTGCACTCCGGCAGGGTCTTTAGGACGGTTTTTAATAAAATGTGCTTTCGTAAAGTTCATTGAACCTGCTTAAAATTGTCGTCCGCTTGGCCAAAAAGGCCCTGCCGAACCGAAACCCAACCGAGCCACTCAAGAAAAAGTGCGAAACCGCACATGGTTATATTTATTGCAAATTCTTTGCGGATTAACAGCAATAGGGTATGATGATTTTTGGTGGTTTACCGGTTGAGAAAGGTGTTGATGGAGCGGTTGGAAGATGTTGTTGATTCGAAGTGATTGGTTGTTGGGGGGGGCGGCTGTGGAGGGGGCAGGCGTTGGGGGGAAGGCTGGCGTTGGGGGGAAGGCAGGCGTTGAGGGGAGGGCTGATGCGGCGGTGGTGGTTGAGGGTGGGGTGATTGTGGAATGTGGGGATTATCGGCGGTTGCGGGAACAGTTCGGGGCGGCGGAGGTGTTGGATTTGGCGGGGTGTGTGGTTTTTCCGGGGCTGATCAACGCGCATACGCATCTGGAGCTCAGCGGGTTGCGGGGGAAGGTTGCTTATGAGGGGGATTTTGTGGATTGGGTGGATCGGCTGGGGCAGGCGCGGCGGCAAGGACAGGGGCGAGGGAAGCGGGATTTGGAGGAGGTGGTCCGGCAGGGATGCGAAGAAAGTCTGCGGTCGGGGGTGACGACGGTTGGGGATGTGTGTTTCGGACATCGGGTGTGGCAGATGCTGGCGAAGCAGAAGATTCGCAAAGTTTGTTTTGCCGAAGTGTTTGGCTTGAGCGATGATCTGAGAGAGCCGCGGGATTATCTGGAAAAATGCATCGCCCAGACGCGGTCGGATGAATTGTTGTCCCTGGGGCTGAGTCCTCATGCGCCATACTCGGCGCAGTCGGGGGTTTACCGGTTGGTGGCTCAGTTGGGGCGGGAACATGGGCTGGTTCTGGCAACGCATCTGGCGGAGACGATGGAGGAGATTGAGTTTCTGCTCAGCGGCGGAGAAGGCCCCTGGCGAGATTATCTGACAAAGATGTTCAACTGGAACGGCGGTTTTGATTGTCCGGGCAAGATGCCGGTGGAGTTTTTTCTGGAGATGGATCTGGCGGAGCAGGATTTTTTGCTGGCGCATGTTAATTATGTTACTTTTGACGAATTGGAGATGTTGCAGGGGCGGGGGCACAGTGTGGCGTATTGTCCGCGTTCGCATAATTTTTTCGGTCATCCGGTGCATCCGTTCCAGAAGATGCTGGAGCTGGGGATCAATGTTTGCCTGGGGACCGACAGTCTGGCGAGTAATTCGACGTTGAGCATTCTGGATGAGATGCGGTTTTTGCGGCGGGAGTTTCCGGAACTGGAGGTGGGGGCGATTTTGCGGATGGCTACGATTAACGGAGCGAAAGCGTTGCGGCTGGAGGAGAAGGTTGGTTCGATTGCAGCGGGCAAGGAAGCGGATTTGATTGCGTTGCCGTTGAGTGAAAAGGCAGCAGCTGTCGGCCTGGATGCGGCTGGGGTGTTGGAGGGGCTGCTCGATTCGGGTGCTGAACCCAGCATGGTGATGGTTCGGGGGGAGGTGGTTTTTAATAACGAATGGCAAGATTCATTTTTACCATGAAGGGCATGAAGAAAACGAAGAAGATAAGAATTTCAGACACGGATTAACACTGATTTCAGATTAAGAGAATAAAGATGTTAAACCACGGATTTCACGGATGACACGGATTTTAAGAAATATTTAGCCACAGAGCAAGAAGATAACTCAGAGAATTTAAGAATTTTTGACAGGAAGTTTTAAGACTGGATGCCCGATCAAGCCGGGCATGACAAGTCGGGGTGTTAGTCGGTTGTGTTCGGGGGTTTTTCTGGTTTTCGGGATTTGATGCCGACGAGGTTTTGGATGGCGTCGATGGTTTCGTTGTATCCTTGGGAGAGGCTTTCCTTGAGTTCGCGCCATTTTTCGCGGGTTACTTCGCCGGGGATTCGGAGGGTGGGGGTGATGTCCTTGAAGAACATTTTTCCGACGTCGGAGGTGAAGGTTTTGAGTTGGTCGGCGATGCTGGATTTGGCTTGTTCGAAGTCCCAGGGGGCAAAGGCTCGGCAGCGTTCCTTGGCGGCGTGGCCGGTTACGCTGGTGAGCATTCCGGCGGCGAGGCCCTGGGCGCAATCGTCGACGATTCGGCTGACGCCGGGGATGATCCCGGGCAGTGATTTGGTGAGGTTTTCGATCATTTTGCCGCCCAGGTTGACGAAATTAACCGCAGCGACTACGCGGGCGGTGTCGTAAACGGTTTGTAAGGATTCGCGCAGGGCGGGGCGGGAATTATAAACGGCGGCGACGTTTTTTATCATTAAGAGGTTGCGATAGAGCACCACCAGCAGATCGAGGGAGCGGTAGGGTGAAACAGCTACGACGAGCATGATGTCGCGAACGCCGGTGCGGATTTTTTGCTCAGCCAGTTCGTCCAGTTGTTCCAGGGCGGGGGCGATGGTTTCCTTTTCAATCTGCTCGATGCATTGGTTCAGGGAATCGGTACTTATGGTGGTTTTGAGTTGGCGGGAGAGTTTTTCCTCGGCGGCTGTCAGAGCAACTTTTTGTTCATCGGGGACAGCATCGTTATTTTGCATGCGTTTAAGATAACGACAGAGATATTTTGCGTAGCGGCGGGTGCGGTTGCGCGGTGGGGGAGTAAGCGCGCGGGGATAGCTGCGAAAGGCGGACCAGAAATAATAAATCGACCAGAGCAGCAGTGCAGCCAGGGCAATCAGGAATCCATAGCCTGCCAGCGGATGCAAATCGCGCAGCGTGACATAAGCCCGGGCCAGTTCCAGCAGGGCGAAAAAGCTCAGCAAAACGCCGATTAAAACAGCGAGCTTGCGAAACAGACGCCAGAATCTTTTTAGTTCGTCAAAAAGCAAATCAGCACCTCATGGTTAAAATCCTAAGCACTAAATCCGAAATCCTAAACAAATTCGAAATTCAAATGATCGAATTATCCAAACTTGCCATCTAGTCGCTAAATAGTTGCTGTTGCGGAAGACCCTTTTTTTTCAATCATATAATTTTGTACATTAGCGAATGCCGGTTTTCAGACCGAAATACTGGATTCCCGCTTCCGCGGGAATGACAAAAAGTCGCTTCCGCGGGAATGACAAAAAGTCGCTTCCGCAACAAGAACTAAATAACATCAACTAAATAACATCGTCGGCAATATAATTGTCGAATTTTTCTGGTTGGATTACAGAAAAACGGTTTTTCACGGGTAAAATCATTCCCATGGTTTTCAGAGCACTTCGTTGCCGGATCCGCTGCGGAAGCCTTGCAGGTCCAGGGTGACGTAGGTGAAACCGAGTTTTTTGAAGAAATCGACGATTTTTTCGCGGGTGTCATCATGGGTAATAAGGGGGATCTGCTCGTGGGGCACTTCGATACGGACGAGTTGGTCGTGGTGCCGGACGCGGAGTTGGGGCAGATTGAGCTTTAGCAGGAATTCCTCGCCCTGTTCGATTTGTTTGAGGCGATCGGGGGTGATTTCGAGGCCGTAACTCATGCGGCTGGCCAGGCAGGGCTGGGCGGGTTTGTCCCAGGTGGGCAGCGAAAGTTGTTTGCTAAGCTGGCGAATGTCGTTTTTGGTTAATCCAGCTTGTTCGAGGGGGCTGGCGACGTTGAGGTCTTTGGCAGCCTGGAGCCCGGGCCGGAAATCGCCCAGGTCGTCGGCGTTGGTTCCGCAAAGCACGGTGTCGAAGTTTTGTTTTTCGGCGATGTCGGACAGGATTTTGTAAAGTTCGGTTTTGCAATAGAAACAGCGGTCGGCGGGATTGGCACGGTAGTGGGGGTTGGAGATTTCCCTGGGATGAACCACCTGAATTTCAGCACCCATCTGACGGGCGATTTCCAGGGCGGAATTGTATTCGCTTTGGGCCAGGGATTCGCTCCGGCCGATGCAGGCCAGGACGCGGTCGGCACCGAGGCAGTCAACCGTCACCCGCAGTAGAAAAACGCTGTCCACGCCGCCGGAATAGGCCACGATCACTTTTTGGTAGTGTTGAAGGATTTCGCGAAGCTTTTCGTATTTAGCCAGTGCTTGCTGATCAGCAATATAATGTTTGGGTTGGTCGTTCATTATTTAATTATGTTTTTGTTAATCAGTTGGATCAGCATGGGCTAAAGCCCATCCTACGGTAATTTTTTGAGGTTTCGTTAAGAATGATTCCTGTCAGCGATCACGAAAATCACTTCATCGGCGATCAGGTTAGGCAGCACACGAACTTCGCAGCGCAGGCGGGTGGAAAGTGGAATTCGCCGGACCAGTTTGGCGGACAATTCTTTATGGACGAAAGCTTCGAAATCTTTCAGTGACATGTAATTTACCGATTCGCTGGGTTTGTCAAACCAGGCGTAAGGCAGCCCTTTCCAGACCGGCGTCCGGCCTTTGAACAGTATCTGTAATCGGCCGCGCCAGAAAGCGAAGTTGGGAAAGCTGACGATTACCTTTTTGCCGATGCGCAGCAATTCGCGTAGGACGATTTTGGGTTGGTGAATCACCTGTAAAGTCTGGCTGAGCACGACATAATCGAAGCTTTTGTCGTCGAACACGTCCAGGTTGGTGTGCATGTCGTACTTTACCACGCTGACGCCGCGTTCGGCGCAGGACTGGATGTCGTTTTCGTTGAGGGTGTAGCCGAC
>DAOWAK010000252.1 GCA_030634605.1 Sedimentisphaerales bacterium | reverse complement strand
ATTCTGGATTCCCGCTTTCGCGGGAATGACAAGGGCTTGTCAGGGATTATAAGGTTTATGGTAACCACACGAGAAATAGTAAAACGCCGCGATTCGATCAGCAACATACGCAAGATCACCAAGACGATGGAAATGATCGCGACGGCCCGGTTCAAGAAGACCCATCTGCGGGCGGCCGGCGGGCGTCCCTACACGGACAATCTCTCCCGGTTGGTGAGTGGACTGGCGGGTGCTCTGGCGGGTGCGGAGCAAACGAATCATCCTCTGTTGGAAACCAATCAGCAATCGCGGCGTTATATTGTGCTGGTGTTGACTTCCAACCGCGGTTTGTGCGGCGGATTCAACGGCAACCTTATCAGGATGGCCGACGAAAAATTACAAGCCCTCAAGCAGGAAGGGCTGGATATCGAACTGCGGGTTTCCGGTAAGAAAGGGATTCAGTATTTTAGCTTTCAGGGTTATGAGATTTCGCAGCGCTATATAAAATTTGACGACAAAACCAGCTTTCAGGATGTCGAGCCGGTAGCGGAAGAATTTATGGAGCTGTATTGCCAAAAGCAAATTGACAAAGTTGTGGTCGTTTACAATCGATTTGTATCTTCGAGCGAATATTATCCCGACATAATGGATTTACTGCCGATCGGCGGTGATGAGATTCAGACCGAGGGCGGTGAAGGATCGATGAAATTTGAGGATTATACTTTTTCGCCCGGGCCGGGGGAGATTCTGGAAGAGCTGATTCCCGCGACGGTTCGGATGCGACTGTTTCAGTGTTTTATTGATACGATTGCCAGTGAGCAGGTTAGTCGAATGAAAGCGATGAAGGCGGCGACGGAAAATGCCGAGCAGATGATCCGGTCGCTGTCGCGTCAGTACAACCGGGCGAGGCAAACCCAGATTACCAACGAACTGCTCGACATCATTGGTGGTGCAGAAGCGATTAGTTGACGGCCAGAATAGATTTCCAGTGAAGAAGTGATTAGTTGTCGTCTCAGGATGGAGTGGAATATGAGTCATGGCAAAGTGATACAGGTTATCGGCAGTACGTTTGACGCGGAGTTTCCGGAAGAGTCTCTGCCGGGGATATACCACGCCTTGAAGATTGATACGGAATTCAAAGGCCGACACATCAAGCTGATTGGTGAGGTTCAGCAGCACCTGGGCGGGGGCAAAATCCGGGCGATTGCCCTGGGGAGCACCGACGGTTTGGCCCGAGGCGTTGAGGTGGTCGATACCGGAGACGCGGTGATGGTTCCGGTAGGGCAGGAGACGCTGGGGCGGGTGTTTAACCTGATTGGCGAACCAATCGATAATCGCGGGCCGGTGGAAACGAAAGAAAGACGACCGATTCACTGCGACCCGCCGGAATTTACGGAGCTGTCGCCGAAAACGGAGATGTTCGAAACCGGTATCAAGGTGATCGACCTGCTCTGTCCGCTGGTTCGCGGGGGTAAGTGCGGATTATTCGGTGGGGCCGGCGTGGGTAAAACCGTGATCATTCAGGAATTAATCGCCCGGCTGGCACGGTTTCATGAAGGCTATTCCTGTTTTGCCGGGGTGGGCGAGCGGACCCGCGAAGGCAATGATCTCTGGCTGGAGATGCAGGAAACCAAAATCGGCGATACCGAAAAAAGCGTGCTGGACCAGACGGTGATGGTGTTCGGACAGATGAACGAGCCGCCGGGAGCCCGGCTGCGGGTCGCGTTGACGGCGCTGACGATGGCGGAATATTTTCGCGACCAGACGGGGTCGGATACGTTGCTGTTCGTGGACAATATTTTCCGGTTTTCGCAGGCGGGTGCAGAAGTTTCGGCTCTGCTGGGTCGGATGCCGTCGGCGGTGGGTTATCAGCCTACGCTGGGCACTGAAATGGGCCAACTGCAGGAACGCATCACCTCATCGGATAAGGGTGCGGTAACTTCGATTCAGGCGGTTTATGTGCCGGCGGACGACTATACCGATCCGGCACCGGCGACGACCTTTACTCATCTGGATTCGTCGGTTAACCTGCAGCGTTCGATTGCTGAAAAAGGTATCTACCCAGCTGTCGATCCGCTGGAATCGACCAGCCGGATTCTGGACCCGAACTTTGTCGGTGAACGTCATTACGCCATCGCCCGGCGGGTGCAGGAAATTTTGCAGCGTTATAAAGACCTGCAGGATATCATTGCGATCCTGGGCGTCGATGAACTGAGCGAAGATGACAAAATTGTGGTATCGCGGGCACGGAAAATTGAGCGGTTTCTGTCGCAGCCGTTCCTGGTGGCGGAAACTTTTACAGGAATACCGGGTAATTACACACCGCTGGAAGATACCATCCGCAGTTTTGAAGAATTGTACGACGGCAAATGGGACCATCTGCCCGAAAACGCTTTCATGTACGTGGGCAAGATCGAGGATGCCGCTGAGAAAGCCGGGCAAGATTCCCACGGTCGAAAACCATCAGGATGAGGCAGAATAGAATAAAGCCGGAAAAGAAAACTATGCCGAGTAGATCGTCGAAAATTCGTTGTGTCGTAGTAACGCCGGACCGGCAGGTGCTGGACGTGCTTGCGGTCGATGTGGTTTTCCCGGCTCATGACGGGCTGGTGGGTATCTGTCGCGACCATTCTCCGTTTTTATGCAAGCTGGGAATGGGATTGCTACGTTATCGTGATAAACAAAATAATTCAGTCGCCATGTTCATCAGCAACGGTTTCGGTCAGGTGCGGGACAACGAAGTTACCATCATTACTTCCGAAGCGATAGCCGAGAGTCAAATTAACGCGCTGCAGGCTGAGCAGGAATTACTCGACGCCGAGGAAATGTCGAAATTCACACTCAAGCAGGTGGCTCGACGCGACCGGGCGATACAACGGGCGAAAGAACTGGTCAAGCTGACGAAAGCCAGGGTGCAGGACTAGCAAGACAACTGCTACTGATATACCCAATGGGTATCATAACTCCTGGCAGGGCCAGTTCTGAAGGGCTGTCAGATTTATAGTCACTATATGAACTAAATCAAAAGTAATCCACCAGCTCTGCTGGTGAGAATTCATAAGGCTCTGCCGTTCCCGCGAGATTATAGTGGTTCTTTCTCAACCAATGTTACAAGGGCAAAAAGAACCATCATGCAGAATTGGCAGAGAGAAGCT
>DAOWAK010000261.1 GCA_030634605.1 Sedimentisphaerales bacterium | reverse complement strand
AGGCGGTGATATCGGACTAAAGTTACACAAATTGACCGGCCAACGAGGTATTGTGTCTGTAATGCCTTTGTTGGCCAGTGCTTACGTTATATCATCACGGCACTTTTATTGAAATCTATTCGTTAATAAAGAACGCTGGATGCCCGATCAAGCCGGGCATGACAAGTCGAATCGGTCAGTTTGAGTAAGTTAAGGGAGCTCTAAAAAACGATTTTTTGCTTATCAAAACGTCGATTGCAACGACTCAGCATGGGCTAAAGCCCATCCTGCAGGAATTATTAGAGATACCCTTCAAGGCAGGTTAGGCGGGTTTTAGCAATTGGTGATTGCTATTTAACCAAAGAATATTTATATTATTTCGTTTAGGGTATTTTAACATGGTTATGTATGTGAGGATAAGAACTTATGTCATTAATACGAGTATTTCGCAGGCATCAAAAGAAGTTAATGGTGGGGATTGTCGGTGTGATTATGGTGGCTTTTGGATTGCCTACGGTTTTGTTGAGGAGTGGATGTCAGCCTGATCCAGGTGATAAAGTTATTGCTTATTATCTGGATAGTAAGGGAACCCAGCGGGAAATTAATCAGCGGATGATTTCCGTGGCGGATGTTGAGCTGCAGACGCTGTCAACCCTGGGGATTAATGAATTGTTTTTCCAATTGCTTTTGCAGGGGCGGTTGTCCATGGTGCCGGAATGGTGGGGGATTGGTGAATATCCGGTGTTGGCAACGCATCTGTTGATTTTTACGGACGAACGTTCGAGTCGAATGGGGGGCAATATGAAGCAAATGGCCCGGGGGATGTTGTATCAACATGCTATGCAGAGAGGTTGGGTGGATGATGCGGAATCGATGGAGCAGGTTCGTAAGTCGATTGATGAGTTAACCAGCGCTGATGAACCGAAGGGACCGATTTATTATATGTTGTTACTGGAGGAAGCTAAACGGGCGGGTATTGAAGCGAGTCCGGAGCAAATTGACGGTTTTCTGCAGGTGTGCAGAGCAAGTCGGGGCTGGAATATTGCAACTACGAGAAAGCAAACCCGCCGGACGATCAAGCAGATTGAGCAAACGATAGGTGATTACCTGTCGATTATTATTCATGGTGATCTGGCGACCAAGGGTAGTTCGGTAAGTGAGCCGGAGCTGAAAAAGGCGGTTCGCGACCAGTTGGAGATTGAGAAGGTTGGCGGCAGTTATGTTACTTTCCCGTCTGCTTTGTTTGCTGATTTGGTAGCGGAGCCTGGGCTGGAGGAGATTGCCGGGCAGTTCGAGCAGTACAAGTCAAGCCGGGTCGGAGAAGTCAACGATGAAAATCCTTTTGGTTTCGGCTACATGCTGGAAGATCGTGTACAGGTTGAGTATTTGGCGGTGGATCTGGGGCAGGTAAGTAAGTTGGTTGAGGAGAAGAACAGTGCATTGACGCCGTTCGAGCGTGAAAAGCAGGTTCGGCAGTTTTATGATGACAATCCGAGAACTTTCAGTAGGCCGACGAGTGCGCCAACGGCGGAAAATCCGCAGCCTGGTTCTGAACGGATACCCTTCGATGAAGTGGCAGATGGTGCATTGGAATTATGGGAGCAGGATATGGCCCGGAAAAGCGCAGAAAAAGTGCTGACCGAAGGGCGGCGACTTAGTGAGCAGGGCTGGGGTGAAGTTTCTCGAAAGAGTCTTTCCTTTGCGGAGATGAGTGAAAAAGCTGCCAGTTATGAAGAAGTGGCGAAAAAACTTACAGATAACCCTGATAACCAAGTGGAAGTCCGTTACGGCAAGAGTGCTTATTTGAGTTATCAGGATGCGAGTGAATTTCTTGAATTTGGCCAGGCCAATGTTTTGCGGCGTGGCCAATCGACACAGTCATTGCTGAATATGATGTTTACCTGTGAACCTTTGCAGGATGAGGATGCCCGGGTAATTGGTGAGACGCCCATGGGCTACTATCAGGAGCTTGGTCCGGTGGTGGCGCAGGATCCCGGCATGGGGCAGGAAGGGTCGGCCTATCTGGTTCGGATAATCAATGTTGACAAGAAGAGGGAAGCGGTATCGGTTGGAGATGACGGCAGTTTCGGTGCGGCGGAAAACGTGCCGGCGGAAAATCTCGAAAGTTCACTGGTTGAAATCATCAAGCAGGACTGGAAGAATAAACAGGCATTTGAGTTGACACATAAGCAGGCGGAAGATTTTGCAGCCCAAGCCGGGGAGACTGGTGGCAATTGGTTTGTTGCATTGCAACAGGCGAACAAATTGCTTAAGAGCGATCCTAATGCACCGGCGGCAATGAATCCGCTGCGTGAAGGATCCCTGGAGCAGGATCGTCAGATGATGATGACTTACCAGCAGATGGCTCAGAATAATCCGAATATGGCGGAATTTCTGAACCGCCAGTTGTCCGGGCAGATGCGGTTGTTGAAAAAATCGATGGAGTTGGCCCAGGAGCGTCGGAAGGGGGGCGATACGGGACCGGCGGTGCTGAAGGTGGAGGGTGATCTCAGCTGTGTGGTCTTTAAGGATTTGCAGGTTGCTACCCCAAGTGAGCAGGAGTATCAGCGGATGAAGCCTTTGGTGGCTCGGCAGTTGATGAGCCGAAATCAGGGGCTTTCGATTTTGACGCATTTTAATCCGGAGAATATTGAAAACCGTTTGGGTTTTGAGAGCGATTCTTCAGGGCGATAGAGTAGGAAGTCTAGCCTCAAGAAGTAAGGCAGCGAAATCGCCAAGAGTTTTTGACGGGATTCGAAGGAGGGATTTTGCAAATCCTAAATCCTAAACAAATTTGAATTACCAAAAATTCAATTTTCAAAACAAACCCGGTTAAATCGGTGGGGCTTGCCCCACCCTGGATACCCGATCAAGTCGGTCATGACAAGTCGAATCGGTCAGTTCGAGCAAACACGAGGAATAAACTGCGGTGACGCGCAAGCATTTAATTAGTTCCGCGCGGATGATAGCTGGTTTGACGTTGGTTAGCCGGGTTTTGGGGCTGGTTCGGGACATGGTTTGTGCGGCGGTCTT